>NZ_JBHXMY010000159.1:0-11191 GCF_042720195.1 Nocardia sp. NPDC058497
GCCGTTCATCGACGGTATCGACGCCGCGTCGGTGGACCCGCAGACACTGCCGCCCGCTCGCGCGCTGCAGATCGTGCAGGAGACCGCCGACGCGCTCGACTACGCGCACGGCATGGGTGTGCTGCACCGCGACGTGAAGCCGGCCAACATCCTGCTCGCGCGTTCCGGCGCGGGCCGCGGTGAACGGGTCTATCTCACCGACTTCGGCATCGCCCGATTGCGTGACGACACCGGTCATCTCACCCAGACCGGCACGTTCACCGCGACCCTGGCCTACGCCTCCCCCGAGCAGCTCACCGGTGCGTCGCTGGATCACCGCTCCGATCAGTACTCGCTGGCCTGCACCCTGTTCTGGCTGTTCACCGGGTCGGGGCCGTTCACGGCGACCAATCCCGCCGCGGTCATCCAGGGGCATCTGCAGCAACCGCCGCCGCCGCTGAGCAGCGTGCGGCCCGGCCTGTCCTATGCCCTCGACGCGGTGCTGGCCAAGGCCATGGCGAAGCGGCCCGACGACCGGTTCGACTCCTGCTCGGATTTCGCGAACGCCGCGATCGCCGCGCTGAACAATCCGAGCGCGCCCGCGATGCCGATCGTCGGCCAGCGTCCGACCACGGGCGGGGCGATCCCGGTGACCGGTGGTCCGCGCCCGACCACCGGCGGTGCGATCCCGCAGACTGGGTCGCCGTATCCCCTTGCCGCGCAAGGTCCGATGACCGGTGGACCGATGGGTACCGCGACGCAGGGTCCGATGACCGGCGGGCCGATGGGCACCGTGGGCCCGATGACCGGCGGCGCCATGGGCACCGCGACGCAAGGCCCGATGACCGGCGGCCCGATGGCCAACCAGGCGTCGCCGCTGACCGGCGGTGCGGCGACGCGGAATCCGTACGGCCAGCAGTCCCGGCCGCAGTATCCGACGCCGCCTGCCCCGCCGCGACCGCCGACGGGCGGGGGTTTCGGTCAGTACCCTCCGCGGCCGCCGTCGAAGTCGAACACCGGCCTGATCGTCGGCATCGTCGTCGCCGTCGTCCTGGTGCTCGCGCTGCTGATCGGCATCGGGGTCGCGGCCAGCGGCGATGATTCCGGCGGCGGCTCCACCACCACGACGACCTCGGTGGCGGCGGGCAAGCACGTCACCCCGGACGCCGACGCCATCAGCGCCGAGTTCGGCCGGATGGTGCCCGCCAACACCGACGGCGAAACCGGCTACAACGGCGCTACCTGCTGGGAGACCGACACCGGCTACACCCCCTCGCCCAACGACGGCGACCCCGACTTCGGCGCGTGGGTCTGGCAGTGGCGCTGCTACGACGGTGGCGGCAGCGACGATCCGTTCTACCGGTTCTACGTCTACAACTCGGCGGCCGATGCGCAGGCCGTGATCGACGGGCTGCCCGCCAACACCAAGTCGGTCGACACCAACGGCGGCAAGCAGTACACCAACTACAAGTACACCGACAACGGGAACAAGATCATCACCCAGTTCACCGGCGACCCGGACCGCGCCCAGTTCCTGATGTTCACCGACGCCTACGGCACGGCCGACGAGGTGCTGCGCTGGTGGCGCTCGGCACCGCTGAACTGAGCGAATGATCGACGAGGGCGGCGTTTTCGCCGGGTACACCATCGAGCGGCTGCTCGGCCGCGGCGGCATGGGCTCGGTGTATCTGGCGCGTCATCCGCGGCTGCCCCGGCGCACCGCGATGAAGCTGCTGAACCGGGAACTGTTCTTCGACACCGAGATCAGGGCCAGGTTCGAGCGCGAGGCCGACCTGGTCGCGCAGCTCGAGCATCCGAATATCGTCACCGTGTACGACCGCGGCGTCGAGGACGACCAGCTGTGGATCTCGATGCGCTACATCGACGGCGCCGACGCGGCCTCGCTCTCGGCCCCCGTCGATCCGGCGCGGGCGGTGCGCATCGTCGCCGAGACGGCGGCGGCATTGGACTTCGCGCACAGCAGGGGCGTGCTGCACCGCGATGTGAAACCGGCCAACATCCTGCTCGAGCCGGTCGACGGCGGCGAACGCGTCTACCTCACCGACTTCGGCATCGCCCGCCTGCACAACGACAACGCCGCCAAACTCACCCAGACCGGAACCTTCACCGCCACCCTCGCTTTCGCCTCCCCGGAGCAGCTGTCCGGCATCGCGCTCGACGGCCGCGCCGACCAGTACTCCCTGGCCTGCACCCTGTTCCGCCTGCTCACCGGGACCACCCCGTTCGAGGCGGCCAACCCGGTCGCGGTGATCCAGGGCCATCTCCAGCAGCCACCCCCGCCCGCGAGCACCCTGCGGCCCGACCTCCCGCCCGCGCTCGACGCGGTGCTGGCACGTGGCATGGCCAAGCGGCCGGACGAGCGGTTCGGATCGTGCGCCGAATTCGCCGCGGCCGCGGGGCAGGCACTGACCGATCCGACGGCCGCACAGTCGTTCCCCGCGTCAGCGCAGACCAGAACGTATCCGCCGAACTCGCCCTACACACCAGCACCCGGCTATCCGGTCGCCGGGATGACCCCGTTCACCGGCTCGGATGCGGCGTCCGGACCAAACGCGTGGCCCGCCGCCGGCCTGCCGTCGTTGCCCGGCGCACAACAGCCGTCATCACCTGGCATGCAACAACCTTCATGGCCGGGCGCTCAGCAGTCGCCGTCGCCCGGCATGCAACAGCCGCCATCGCCTGGCGTGCAGCAGCCATCACCGCCCGGCATGCAGCAGACGCCGTGGCCAGGCACGCAACAGCCTTCATGGCCCGGCGCCCAGCAGCCGTCATCGCCAGGCACGCAACAGCCTTCATCGCCCGGCGCTCAGCAGGCATCGGCACCCGGCGCCCCGCCGGTGTCGTGGCAAGGGAGCGCGCCGCAGCATTCCTGGCCGGGAGCCGGTGCGCAGCACGGAGCTTGGCGGGCCGGTGGCACGCCGAATGCGCTGGCCGAGCGGCCGCGTGACGCATCGGCCTCCCGTGGCGACGGCGAGCGATCGAAGGTCGCCCAGGACTATCTCGGTCCGAAGCGGGACTCCCGCTGGCAGGCGTCACCGGTGGGCTGGGCCGCCATGATCATTTTGTTCGGGCTGGTTGCCTGGTTGGTCGTGAGTCAGCTGACCGGTCCCGACGACACCACCTCGTCGGGCTCCCCGACCACGACCGAGTCGGCGTCGCGCACAGCCACTTCCGTCGCCCAGCGCACGACGTCGAGCGCCTCGCCGACGACCAGCGATCGCAAGGTCATCGGGGCGAACGCTGCCCAACTCAGCGACCAGTTCCCGCGCATGCTGCCGCACACCTCCGCGAGCAACCTGGTCCACGCCGGTTCGGGCCTGGGCAATGCGGGCTGCTTCGCCTACGACCGCGCCACCGCGAGCCGCGACACCACCGATGCCGATATGGGCGACTGGCTGGTCATGTGGCACTGCTTCGGCGGCGGCAACAAGGCGATCTACGAGTTCTTCCTCTATCCCTCCGCCGACCAGGCACAGCAGGCTGTCGCCGCGTTGCCCGCCCATGATGTCCGCGCCACGACGCACAACGGTCACGCCTATACGAACTTCGTTCTGCACGACAGCCGGCCGAAGTCGCCGCGCATGGTCACCCGGTTCGACGCCGACCCGGACCGCGCGGCCATGCTCATGTACAGCCGCGGGTTCATCGCCGACGAGGCGCAGATGCTCGAGTGGTGGCACACCGCGCCGCTGACCTAACCCGCGGCGGTCAGCGTGTAGCAGACGAAGTCGCGCACGGGCTCGTATCCGATCGCCTGGTAGATCTTGTTCGACGTCGGATTGGCCAGGTCGGTGAACAGGCAGGCGTCGGCACCCTCGGCCCGCACGACCCCGGAAACGGCGGCGGTCAGCGCACTGGCGAAGCCGTTGCCACGCAGTTGCGGAGGCGTGTAGACGGGCCCGATTCTGGCCCAGCCGAGGATCTCGGCGTTCCGGCCGACGAAGGTGGCAGGCACCCCGTCGTGCTCCCACAGCCACCAGAAACCGGCGTCGATCCGCCGCAGCGCGGCCTCCTCGTCGAACGGCCGCGACTCACCGATCTCGTCGCAGAAGGCCTCGATGAAGTCGCGGCAGACGTCGAGATCGTCCTCGGTGGCCGGACGGGGCTTGCCCACCGCCTCGGGAACGGACAGGGCTCCGAGCCGGAACAGGCGGGCCGAGAACAACTCCGCGTCGGCCCCACCCGTCACCCGCGACCGATACCGAGCGAAGGCAGCCGCGTCGGCCTGCACGCCTTCGACACTGGTCGGCGGCGTTTCCTCCGCCGAGAACGCATCGGCCACGGCCGAGATGCTGTGCGAAGGCAGCTCGCCGAGGTAGACCTTGCCGCCGAAGGCACTGGTGGCGACGCCGACGACCTGACCCGCGTCATCGCGCACCGTCAGGAATCGGGTCATCGCGCCGGCCGCCCGGCCGCCGAGCTCGTTGGCGACGGCGGTGGCGATCACCGTATTCCGCAAGGGGTCTCGACGAAGAAAGTTCTCGGCCTCGGCCAGGAAGCGGGCAGCGTCGCCGGTGATGTCGATACGCACAGCATCGACGGTAGGCCCCAGACGGGCCGATCGCACCTGAATTCCGCTGCTGCTCAGGTCTTCTCGAGCGCGTCCCGGTCGGTGCGCAGCTTCAGCAGGACGAGGCCCGCGGTGCAGGCCAGGATCAGGCCGGCGACGGTGATCTCCACATGCAGGCCGGCGATGCCGAGCCCGGCGCCGACGAGACCGCCGACGAAGAACAACCAGCCCATGACCCGCGCGGCGACCGCGACAGCGCGATTGCCCGGCGGGTTCGACAGTGCGTGCTGAAGATTTGCCGCTGCGGTCGAATCGCCGTTCGCCGCCGCGGGTTTCAGCCGGGGTGTCGAATAAGCTCCCATCAGATTCTCCTCGATGACGCCGATCAGATTCTTGCGTCGCGCAACCCTCGCGCGTCAATGGTGTCGTTCGGGCGTCTCATGCGTAACTTTGCTCACACACGCTACGACTCGGCGACGCCGATCGCGCGCGACACGTCCCCGCGACACGCTGACGAAATCAATCCGATATCTGAATCACAAATGTTTAAAAACTACTGATTCACCGGACCCGCACTGCCGAATCGCCGGTCCTGCACTACTGTGAGGCGACTCGAAGCCGACCAGGAGTGCACGCGATGGATGACAGCCCGACCAAGCTCGTAGGTCCGGCAATCGCTGTTGGCGCGGTGTCGCTCGGACTGATCGTCATCGGTGCGTGTGGTGTCGGGCAGCAGGACGTCTATGTTCCGCCGCCACCGCTGAACGCGAATCTGGCCGCCGCACCGAGCCGGATCGCCGAGGAGACTTCCTCGACGACCGTACGGATCTCGATCCCGCCCTCCCCCAGCTGGCGGATCGCACCGTATATGTCGCCGCGGAAACCGTTCAGCCTCAGCTCGACCGAGACCTCACCGTCGGAACCGCCGCCCGAGGGCGAGACGACGACCGAGTCCCAGCCCGCGGAGGCGACCACCGAATCGCGTCCGCCCGCGACCACCGCCGAGGACCAGTCCACGACGACTCCGCCGCGTAGCACCACCACCCCGCCGGAGCCGACGCGCACCACCCCGCCGCGAACCCGCCCGCCGGTGGACGACGAGGAAGCCGCCGAGACGGACTACCCGCCGACCCGCGCCCACGACCACACCACCCCACCGGCCGACACCGGCGCCACCCCGACACCGGGCGCGACCACCGGGTCGCCGACGACCGTCACCCCGACTACCACCAGCGCGATCCCGACGTCGGCCGCGACCACCGACGACGAGGGCTGACACAGCGATGGTGCGTACCCCGCCCGGGGCACGCACCATCACCGATCCGTCCTACAGCTCCGGCAGGTCGTAACTGCCGACGCGGTCGGCCAACACCCGCCGATGTTCCAGCGCGCCACCGAGCGTCTGCCCGATCGCGGTCAGCCGGGCGACATAGTGGCTCACCGGATATTCCGCGGTGACGCCGATGCCGCCGTGCATCTGGATCGCCTCGCGCCCGATGTGCTCGGCCGAGCGCCCGACCTGCAGCCGCGCCCGCGAGGCGACCACGGGATCGTTGCCGCCGTCGGCCAGCGCCGCCGTCGCGAACAGGCTGATGCTGCGGGCCAGTTCGAGCGAGACGTAGCAGTCCGAGGCCCGCTGGGTCAGCGTCTGGAACTTCGACAGCGTGACGCCGAACTACTTGCGGGTCTTGAGGTAGTCGGTGGTCAGGGTCAGCGCGATCTCCATCGCCCCCACCGATTCCGCGCACAGCGCCGCCTGCGCGTACCCCTGGACCAGCGCGATCTGCTCGGCCGCGTCGACGGTGTCGCCTAGCAGTTCGCCGGTGGCGCCGTCGAAGTCGAACTGCGCGCCGCGTCTGCCGTCGAAGGTCCGGTAGGCGCGCTTGGTCACCCCGGACCCGGCCGGGTCGACCAGGAACAGGCCGGTTCCGCCGCCGGGCAGCACGGCGCTGACGATCAGTTCGTCGGCGCAGTCACCGCGCAGCACCGGGTTCTTGACGCCGGTCAGCGTGTACCCGTCGCCCTGTTCGGTGGCGGCCGTGGTGATCTCGGTCGACGGCCAGCGCATGCCGGGCTCGGCGTGTGCGAAGGCCAGCAGCTTCTCGCCAGCGGCCAGCGCGGGCAGCAGGCGTCCGCGCTGTTCGGCGCTGCCGGTCAGCTTCAGCAGTTCGGCCGGGATCACGACCGCGTCGAGCACCGGTTCCGGGGCGAGCGCACGCCCGAGCTCCTCCTGCACCAGCATCGCCTCGACCGGGCCCGCGCCGACGCCGCCGTCGTCCTCGTCGATGGTCAGGCCGAGCACGCCCAGCTCGGCCAGCTGCTTCCACACCGTGCGGTTCCAGCCGGGGTCGGTCTCGCCGACCTTCGCGAGGGCTTCGCCGTCGTAGAACCGGTGCAGCAGTTCGCGCACGGTGTCGCGCAGCATCGTCTGTTCGTCGGTGAGTTCGAGATCCATGTCAGCGCCTCACAATCCGAGGATCGTGGAGGAAATGATCGAGCGCTGGACCTCGCTCGAGCCTCCGTAGATGGTGACCTTGCGGTAGTTCAGATAGCTGGGCCCGGTGTGCTGGGCCCAGGCGGGCGAGGCGATACCGTCGGCGTCGACGGGGAGCGCGTCGGCGCCGGCGATCTCGAGCAGCAGTTCGGTGGCCTGCTGCTGCAGCTCGGAGCCGCGCAGCTTCAATACCGAGGAGGCCGGGTTCGGCTTGCCGTCGGCGGAGTTGGAGACCACGCGCAGCTGGGTGAGTTCCAGGGCGAGCAGCTCGTTCTCCAGCTCGGCGACGCGGGCGGCGAACACCGGGTCCTCGAGCAGCGTGCCGTGCCCGGTCCTGGTCTGGCGCGCATAGTCTTTCGCGAGCCCGATCTTGACCTTGGTCTTGCCGACGCCGGTGATCGAGGTGCGCTCGTTGCCGAGCAGGAACTTGGCGTAGGTCCAGCCCTGGTTCTCCTCGCCGACCAGCTGATCGGCGGGCACCCGGACGTTCTCGAAGAAGACCTCGTTGACCTCGTAGCTGCCGTCGATCAGCTTGATCGGGCGCATGGTGACGCCGGGCGACTTCACGTCGAACAGCAGGAAGGAGATGCCCGCCTGCTTCTTCGGCGCGCTCGGATCGGTGCGGACGAGGCAGAAGATCCAGTCGGCGTACTGGCCGAGCGTGGTCCAGATCTTCTGGCCGTTGACGATGTAGGAGTCGCCGTCGCGGACCGCGGTGGTGCGCAGCGAGGCGAGGTCGGAGCCGGCGTCGGGCTCGGAGAAGCCCTGGCACCACCAGATGTCGAGCGCCGCGGTCGGCGGGAGGAAGCGCTGCTTGAGTTCCTCGGAACCGAACTGGGCGATGACCGGCCCGACCATCGAGGCGTTGAAGGTGAGCGGCTCGGGCACCGAGGCCAGCTGCATCTCGTCGAGCCACAGGTGACGCTGCATCGGCGTCCAGTCCTTGCCGCCCCAGGCCACCGGCCAGTTGGGCACGGCCAGACCGTGGTCGTTGAGGATCTTGTTCGCGGTGACGATGTCGTCGCGGGACAGCTCGTGGCCGTATTTGACGCGGTCGCGGATGTCGACCGGGATCTCGGTCTTGTAGAAATGCCGGAGCTCGTCGCGGAAGGCGACCTCTTCGGGGGAAAGGGCTAACTTCATCCGGGTCTCCCAGCGTCGTCGGTAGCCGTCGAGAAAAAACCTACCCCTGAGTAAACGCCAGTGTCGACTACATCACACTTGTCCACGCTCAGCCCTCGCGACGCACGCTCGGCGACCCGGTCGGCGAGCTGGTACGTTGCCAGACGAGCCGGGGAACCGGCGACGAGCATCCACCGAGGAGTCACGGGTGAACGGCAGATCCATCGCAGGCAGGGCAGCGGCGGTCACCGCGGCGAGCATCGGCGCGCTGGCACTGCTGGCCACGACCGCGAGTGCGGCCCCCACCCCGCTCGAAGACGGCATCGGCCACCTGACCCACCTCGCGGGCGAGGACGTCTCGGCGAAGGCGGGCGTCGGCGCGCTGGACAGCTTCACCAAGCTGGTCGACGCCGACACGCTGCGCGACATCTCGGCCCAGTTCGTCCCGTTCTCCTACGCGGCGCCGACTTTCGGCTGCGGCAGCAACGGCCCGATCACCACGATCATCGCCGCCGCCACCTTCGAGGGACCCGGCCCCCGCACCGAGACCAGCCTGGCGCCCGGTGACATCCGGTTCAGCGCCAGCCCGCGGCACACCGGTTTCGCGCTGGCGTCGGGCCTGAGCGTGGCCTGGGTGAACGTGAACACCGGCCAGAGCGGCATCGTCGCGCTCGACGACCAGACCGAATTCCAGCTGCCGTCGCTGTCGAAGACCGTGCACAGCGGCGCGGGCACCGTGATCGCCTCGATGTGGGGCACGATCGACTACCCGGGCGCCCGCTGCGTGATGACCCCGACCGTCGGCACTTTCGTCGTCCCCGACCTGCCGGTCCAAGCCACCGAAGCGCCCGCCGCACCGCCCGCCCCCGCACCGTAGGCCACCAGCCCCGGCTCGGGCGAGGCGTCCGCGGGTGCGCCGAAGTCGCAGGCTCCCGCACCGGAAACCGCCGCTCCGGCACCGGCTCCCGCGCCCGCCCCGGCGAACCCACCGTCGGCGCTCACCATCGGCGGCTGACGACGTCGGCCCGCGGCTTCCGGTCGAATCGACCGCGCAGGCGTCGCCCAGCTCGGCGACGCCACCAGCTAGGGCCTGTCTTGAAGTAGTGGACCGGCTACGCGCCCCCGCCCCACGAGCCGAGTCACCACCCGCGATCCAGTCGACCGCCGCGCGCAACGTTCACTCTCCCGCCGACCGGTCGAAATCGGGACCACCGGAGCGATTGGTGAATGCTCAGCGCATGCAGGCGTCGCGGGATCGGGTCACGCCCGCCGGATCGAGCTAGGCGCTCGGGCGGATGCGCAGGACGGTGCCTTCTTCGGATCCGGCCAGCAGGGCCGAGGAGTCGGCCGGATCGGCGACGACCGCGGTCAGCGGCTGGGTCGAGACGACGGTGCACGCGGCGCCGGACTTCGGGTCGACGCGGACGAGGTGGCCTGCCAGGGTGGTGACGTACAGTGCGCCGTCGCGGACGACCAGATCGTCGACGAAATCGGGCAGGGCGCCGAACGAGGTCAGGTCGGCGACGGTGGTGCTGTCGGCCGGGTTCGTGCGGGACAGGCGAAGGACCCGGCCTACCGGCGCGCCGTCGGTGGCGACGAAGTTGGCGGTGACGTAGACCGAATCACCGGATACCACAACACCGTTGGAGCCGTCGACCTTCACGGCGGCCCACCAGTCCATGTCCTCGCTGCCGTCGCGGCGCAGCCGGTGCAGGCCGTTGGCGGTCGTCACGTAGAGGTTGCCATCGGCGTCGAACGCGGCGCCGTTGGGCTGCGGGAAGCCGGTGGCGAAGGGGGTGGGCACCGGGTCGGCCGCCATCGGGTCGAAGCGGACGATCCCGCCCGAGCCGGCCAGCGGCGAATTGCCGGTGACGACATAGAGCAGCCCGTCGGGGCCAAGCCGGACCGCGCCGGGGGCCGCGACCGCGACCGTGGCGGTCAGCCTGCCTTCGCGGTCGTAGCGCTGCACCTCGCCGCGCATGACCCGCGCGACCCAGAGATTCCCTGCGGTGTCGAGGCCGAAGTTCTCCGACCAGTCCAGCAGCGGCACACTCGAGCGGATCGCGACATCCTGGCGCGCCTGCCCGCAGTTGGCGAGTGGGGCGGCGGCTGCCCGGCCGGTACCGAGCGAAGCGGTGGTCACGATGGCCGCGCCGACAGCAACGTGGGCGACGCAACGGCGGAACGACGACATGCAAGACCTCGACTCAGTTGACCCAGCTCGACGGGCGAAGTCTAACGGCTTCCCACGGGTAGTGGTGTGCCCACTCTGCCCAGCGAACCGCGTCGCCCACCCCGCATCGTGCACAGCAACGGTATCGCGCACCGGTTCTGTCGCACACGACAATTCGCCCGGCGGTCATAATCGGTACGTGCCTTACTTCGACAGCGCCCGTGGCAGGCTGCATTACCGGCGGTGGACCGTCGACGCGCCCGCCGCGACGCTGGTGCTGCTGCCGGGCACCGGCCAGCACAGCGGGCACTATCACCGTTTCGCCACCACGCTGGAACGGCTCGCGCGGATCGAGCTGTGGACACTGGACACCGCGGGTCAGGGCCTGAGCGAAGGCGATCCAGATGCGCCGGGCACCATCGACGAGCTCGCCGCCGACGCACGGGGACTGCTCGGCGAGGTCACAGCGGCGGCGCCGGTGCTGATGGGTCATTCGCTCGGCGCCGTCACCGCGCTCGCCGTCGCCGCCGAAAACCCCGGCGACCTGGGCGGACTCGTCCTCTGCGGCACGCCACGCCGCGCCACCGAGATCGCGCCGGACCCGCGTCTGCCGGTCCTCGCGGTGCACGGAGCCGACGACCGGCGGGCGCCCATCGATGTGATCCGGCTATGGACAGCGCGGCACGGATCGGTAGATTTGCGCGAGTACGCCGACGCCGGCCACGACCTGTTGCACGAACCGGTGCAACAGCGCGTGACAGCCGATATCGCCGAGTGGGTACTCGCCGCGGTGCGATGAACGACGAAGGGGGAACGGTGCAACCGAATCGAACGGGGCTGCCGAATACGGCGGCCCCCGGCCCCGCCGGGGACGATGGTGGGCGGTGGGTCT
>NZ_JBHXMY010000160.1:0-11150 GCF_042720195.1 Nocardia sp. NPDC058497
CCGGCGACCGGGGTGATGTGCGGTTTCGTTGACCGCCCGGCGGGCAGCGAGACCAAGCTGCGCACCTCCCGCCACGGAACCAAGAACCACGCGCTGATCAGCGGCCTGCCCAGCCACGAGCGCCCGGTGGCGTTCTACGGCCTGTTCGGCACGCTGGCCTGGCTGGTGTCGCTGATCCTGACCGTCCCGATCGTGATCGAGTTCTACAACACCCACGAGGTGGCGCGGTTCCCGACGCTGTTCTTCGCGTTCACGCTGATGCTGCTCGGCAGCCTCGCCTGGACCGCCGGCATGATCCTCGACGGCATCCGCCGGTCCCGCCACGAGGCGGCGCGACTGGTCTACCTGCGCTATTCCGCGGCCGGGGTGAACGACGACGTCGCTGCCGGAGACCGTCGGTGACGACTTCGATCGAGCCGGACACCACCGTCGAGCACAGCTTGCCCGCTCCCCCCGCACCCAGCGCCAAGGACCGCGTCCTCGCGCCGGTGCGCACGCTGACCCACAAGCTGGGCGCGGCCACCGTCGCGTTCGCCGTGATCGCGACCGTGTTCGGCGCGCTGTTCGCCGTGCTCACGCCGACGTTCTGGGGCCATGACGAGATCACCCAGTTCGGCCGCGCCTACCAGGTCGCGCACGGTGGGGTGTTCCCGCAGCGCATCGCCGACGATCGTGGCGTCGCCTACGGCGGCCAGATCCCGGTCAGCGTCGACGAGCTGATGGGCTACGCCTTCCGCGACTACAACGACAACCCCGACGAGTCCGAAGAGCCCAATGCCATGGTGGCCGACCCCGCCGCCTACGACCGGCTGGGCGATGCCGAGATCTCCGCGGCCACCGAGCCCATGTGGTTCACCAACACCGCCGCCTACTCGCCGCTGCCGTATGTGCCTGCCGCCGTTGGTATCCGGCTCGGTGAGGCGCTCGGCCTCGATGTCGGCGGGTTGTCTCTGCTGACCCGGCTGGCCGGGCTGGTCGCCTACCTCGCGGTCGTCGGGTTCGCGCTGTACACGCTGCGGGAGCGGCGCAGTCAGTGGCTGGTGTTCACCGTCGCGGTGCTGCCGATCGCGCTGTTCCAGGCGGGCACCGTCACCGCGGACACGCTCACCAACGCGCTCGCGATCATGGTGTCGGCATTGCTGCTCAAGGCCCTGTTCGTCGGTGATCGGCTGCGGCCGGTGGAAACCGGTGCGCTGCTGGCCGCGACGATCGCGCTGCCGCTGAGCAAACCGACCTATGTGCTGCTGGCGATGCTCGTGGTGGTCGTGCCCGCCGACCGGCTCGGATTCACCGGAAAACGCACGCTGATTCCGTGGGCGTTCGCCGCGACCGGCGCCACGCTTTTCCTGGCGTGGACCAAGATCGCCGCGCCGACCGGCGAGGGCATGGGCCTGATGCGCCCGCCGCACCAGTGGTACGAGGTGCGTCCGGGCGACCAGCTGAAGGGAGTCCTCAGCGACCCGGTGCAATTCGTGCACACCTTCGGCGAGAGCATCGCCCTGCGCGATCACCGCTGGTTCAATCAGTTCTTCGGTGAGCTCGGCTTCGCCTATGTCGACGTGCCGGCGATTTCGATGCTGGCGTGCCTGATCGCGTTGGCGGTGAGTTTCGGTATCGCCGACCGGATGCGCACCGTGACGGCCACTTTCCGGCGCACCCTGATCGTCGCGCTGACGGTGCTGGCGAGCGTGGCGATGATCTACGTGACGCTGTACATGTCGTTCACGCCGGTCGATTTCTACATCATCGACGGTGTGCAGGGCCGGTATTTCGTGCCGCTGGCGATCATGGGCCTGGCCGTTGTCGCGCGCTGGGTTCCCTTGCGGCTCAGCGATTCCGACGGCGTGATTCCCACTCGCGGAACGGCGATCACCATCACCTGCGCGTCGGTTTTCGCGCTGATCGCCGCAGCCGCAACGTATTACACCGTCGTCTGGGGATAATTTCCCCGGACGACGGTGGGGGTCAGAGCTTCTTTTCGCCCGCTGCCGCGTAGGCGCGTTCGGTGGCGGCCTTCTTGGGCCGCCACCAGTCCTCGTTCTCGCGGTACCAGGTGATGGTGTCGGCCAGGCCCGCCCGGAAGTCCGCGTACCGCGGTGACCAGCCCAGTTCCTCGCGCAGCAGGCTCGCGTCGATGGCGTAGCGCTGGTCGTGGCCCGGCCGGTCGGTCACGTGATCGAAGTCGGCGGGATCGCGGTCGAAGGCCTGCAGGATGAGCTGGACGACGCTGAGATTGTCGAGTTCGCCCTCGGCGCCGATGAGGTAGGTCTGGCCGATCCGGCCGCGGTCGAGAATGTCCCACACCGCGCGATTGTGATCGTCGACGTGGATCCAGTCGCGCACCTGATGGCCGGCGCCGTAGAGCCGAGGCCGCACACCGTCGATCAAATTGGTGATCTGGCGTGGGATGAATTTCTCCACATGCTGATACGGGCCGTAATTGTTGGAACAGTTCGACAGCGTCGCACGGACGCCGAACGACCGGGTCCAGGCGCGCACCAGCAGATCGCTGCCCGCTTTCGTCGCCGAATAGGGGCTCGACGGGTTGTAGGCGGTGGTTTCGGTGAAGGCCGGGTCGTCCGGGGTGAGATCGCCGTACACCTCGTCGGTGGAGACGTGGTGGTAGCGCACATCGTGGCGGCGCACGGCCTGCAGCAGCGAGTAGGTGCCGACGATATTGGTCTGCACGAACGGCCACGGCTCGGCCAGGGAGTTGTCGTTGTGCGATTCGGCGGCGAAATGCACCACCGCGTCGACGCCGCTGACCAGATTGTCGACCAGGTCGAGATCGGCGATGTCGCCGTGCACGAATTCGATCCGATCGGCGACCGAATCCAGCGACGCGCGGTTTCCCGCGTAGGTGAGCGCGTCGAGGACGGTCACGTGCGCATCCGGGCGCGTGGCCACGGTCTGCTGGACGAAATTCGCGCCGATGAAGCCGGCCCCGCCGGTTACGAGCACTCGCACCACGCCAACGATACGTGCTCGCGCATGCGTGCCGTGCGGCGGAGTCCGGCCGAAATCCGTTGCCGTACCGCCGCACTGCCGAGGCACCCCAGGCATTCACACCGTGACGTCGGTCACACTACACGCCGGTAGGTTACGAGTAGGGGTCCGGTTTCCTGAGAAAAAGCCCAGTCGACGCTCAGGTTTCGAGCTGCGCACCGGAGCCGGGGCATGACCGGTGAACGGAATTTGAATAGACAGTCACAGCCGGTTCACCGCTCGTTAGCTGCAGGGGATTTTGATCATCGAGTCCCCTCCGAACGTTCCAACATCGAGGTTCAACGAAAATGCTGATGAGGAAATTCGCCGCCACCTCGGCGCTGCTGATCGCCGCCATGGGCGTCACCGCCGGCGCCGTCAACGCCGCGCCGAACGAGGCCCCGGCCCCGATCAACTACACCGCCGAGCAGGTGAACGGCCAGTCCGTCATCACCACCGACGCCGGCTCGCTGGTCGCCGAAGACGGCGCCTTCAAGATCAAGGCCGCCGACGGCACGACCGTCGCCGCCACCCCGCTGTCGTTCCGCCTCGATGACTTCGAGTTCCCGATCGCGGCCGACATCTCCGGCAACAAGGCCGTCCTGACCCCCGAGCTCGACCCGGCCAAGGCTGTCTACAAGCCCGTCGCACTGCCCTTCGAGGACAAGGCGCCGTGGAAGTCCGAATACGACCGTGAGGTCGCGGCGTTCAACCGCATGAAGGACACCATCTCCGTCGGCGCCTCGATCGGCACCCTCGTGGGTGGCCTCGGCGGCGCGGCCGTCGGTTGCGTCCTCGGCGGTATCGTCGGCGCGACCGTCGCCTCGGCCACCATCGTCGGCCTGTTCGGCCCGTTCCTGCCCGCCGCCGCCCTCGGCTGCATCGGCGGCATCCTGGCCGTCGGCGCGCTCGGCGCTCTGGCCGGCCAGATCTTCATCACCGCGCCCGTCGCGATCGGTGCCGCGATCCAGTACTTCGCCACCACCACCGCACCCTTCACCCCGCCGGCCAAGTAATTCCGGTCTCGCACAGCGAAAAGACCCGTCCGGCACGTGCCGGGCGGGTCTTCTCTCGGTAGAAGGCTCGTCCGGCCGATCGTGATCTCCGACGTCCGAGCCAGCTCGATAGCTTCTACGCGGTCCTGGCCCGCTGGGCGGGTTCCAGGGCCACCCGGACGAACTTGGCGACCCGGCCGAGCACCGAGCGGCTCTCCGGCATGCTCGGCAGGATGCTCATGAACGCGTGCACCTGGCCGCGCCACAGCTCGAGGGTGTTGGGGACACCCGCCGCGGTGAGCCGGTGGGCCATGAGCTCGCAGTCGTAGCGCTGCAGTTCGTCCTCCGCGGCGATGAGCAGGACCGGGGGCAGTCCGGCGAGGTCCGCGTTGACCGGCGACAGCGCCGGGTCCAGCGGGCCCTCGGTCTCGGCGCCGAGCCGGACGACGGCCTCGAGGCCCGACAGCGGGATGTACGCGTCCCGGCTGACATTGACGTATCCCTGCTTGGCCCGGTAGTCCAGATCGAGCAGCGGGCTCAGTCCCACCAGCGCCGCGGGCAGCGGCAGACCGATCTCGCGGGAGCGCAGCGCGGTGGCGAAGGTGAGGTAGCCGCCCGCGGAGTCACCCGCGAAGACGATCCTGGCCGGGTCCGCGCCGTGGCGCAGCAGCCAGCGGTAGGCGAGCACACAGTCGTCGATCGCCGAGCTGATCGAGCGGCCGGGCAGCTGCCGGTACTCCACATTCAGCACGGGCAACCCGGTCCGCCTGGCCACCCCCGCGACGATCGCGCGGTGCGACTGCAGGCCGCCGACCGCGAATCCGCCGCCGTGCATGTACAGCACCGCACCGTGCCGCAGCGCGCGCGATCCGCCGGCGGGCCGCACCATCTCCATCTTGAAGCCGTCCATCTGGATCTGCTCGCGCTCGATGCCGTGCGGTTCCGGCCGCAGCCGGGAGAGCAGGTCGACGGCGACGGCGCCGATCGGGATGGTCGCCCGGTTGATCGGGACGGTCCGCAGCAGCGGTCCGATGATGCCGACGCACGCGCCCATCAGGACCCGCGAGGAGGTGCTGCTCCGGCCGGAGTTCACGATGATGCCCTGGCGGGGCTGGCCGCTACTCTTGGCCGTGGTGGCGGGCGCGACCCCGCTGAACACACCGATTCCGGCAATCTTGGGCGTTGCCATCGCGCACCTACCTCAAAGCTGGCGCGTCGACCGCGGACCCCGGTAATCCCCGGAACGGATGTCGACGCTGACATCTAACAAAGTGATGTTTCACACATCGAGGCTCACCTAAGCAGATGAACCGATGCCTGTCTCGGTAATCGCCCGACACACCCGGTCACGAAACGTTCGTGACCATTTCGTCGACGTGTCGGAACCTCCCCGACTCCGCGTGAGCGAGAGCTGGCAGACTTCCCCCATGCGCGGAATCATCCTGGCGGGCGGCACCGGTTCGCGGCTGCACCCCATCACGCGCGGGGTGAGCAAGCAACTCGTCCCGGTCTACGACAAGCCCATGGTCTACTACCCGTTGTCCACCCTCATGCTGGCAGGGATCGACGACATCCTGGTGATCACCACGCCGGAGGACGCCGACGCGTTCGCCCGGCTGCTCGGTGACGGCAGCCAGTTCGGCGTCTCGATCAGCTACGTGGTGCAGCCCGAACCCGACGGACTCGCGCGCGCGTTCGTGCTTGGCGCGAGCCATATCGGCGCCGAACCCGCCGCCCTGGTGCTCGGCGACAACATCTTCCACGGCCCCGGCCTCGGCTCCAGCCTGGCCCGCTTCCACGACATCGACGGCGGCGCTGTCTTCGCCTACTGGGTCAGCGACCCGACCGCCTACGGCGTGGTGGAGTTCGAGCAGGGCCGCGCGGTCTCCATCGAGGAGAAGCCGAAGGTGCCGCGCTCGAACTACGCCATCCCCGGCCTCTACTTCTACGACAACGACGTGGTCGACATCGCCCGCGAACTGCGCCCGTCGGCGCGCGGGGAGTACGAGATCACCGACATCAACCGCGCCTACCTCGAGCAGGGCAAGCTCAGCGTCGACGTGCTCGCCCGCGGCACCGCCTGGCTCGACACCGGCACCTTCGACTCGCTGCTCGACGCGGCCAACTACGTGCGCACCATCGAGGAACGCCAGGGCCTCAAGATCGGCGTGCCCGAAGAGGTGGCGTGGCGGCGCGGGCTGATCACCGACGACCAGCTGTGCGAGCTGGCCGAACCGATGGTGCGCTCCGGCTACGGCCGCTATCTGCTGGATCTGATCGACCGCGGGAAAGACTGGTAAGCATGCAGTTCCGTGAACTGGCCATCCCCGGCGCCTGGGAGGTGACCCCGCGCCTGCTCGGCGACGACCGCGGCATGTTCTGCGAATCGTTCAAGGCCTCGGAATTCGAGAAGGCCACCGGGCGGCCGTTCGAGCTGCACCAGGTGAACACCTCGGTCTCGGCGGCAGGCGTGCTGCGCGGCATCCACTACACCGAGGACCCGCCCGGTCAGGCCAAGTACGTGACCTGCGTGCGCGGCGCGTTCCTCGACGTCGTCGTGGATCTGCGGCCCGGCTCGCCCACCTACGGGCGCTGGGACAGTGTGCTGCTCGACGACGTGCACCGCCGCTCGGTGTTCCTGTCCGAGGGCCTGGGCCACGCCATCCTCTCGCTGGAGGACGGCTCGACGGTCACCTACCTGTGCTCGCTGGAGTACACCCCCGAATTCGACCGGGACATGGACGCTTTCGATCCCCGCCTCGGCATCGAGTGGCCGACCGAGGGTCGCGACGGCAGCCGACTCACCTATATCCGCTCCGCCAAAGACGAAGTCGCCCCGCCTTTTTCCTGATTCACGTGAAACGCCGGACGGCACCACCCGCGAAAGGTGGTGCCGTCCGGCGCTGTCCGATCAGGCGACCGGCTCGAGGACCTTCTCCTCGGCGACCGGCACGTCCGCGACCCGCGACCGGGTCAACCGCGGCAGGAAGACCGTCAGGGCGACCAGCGCGCCGACGATGGTGACGCCCGCGGCGAACTCGAGGCCCGGCCGGTAGGTGTCGAGCATCTGCTGCGGCGTCGCACCGGCGCCGTGCCCGCCGGAGGTGACGATCGCGGTGGTCACCGCGAGCACGATGGCCGCGCCGACCTGCATGGAGGTCTGCAGCACGCCGGCCGCCAGGCCCTGCTCGTCGTCATCGATACCGCTGGTGGCCTGCACGTTGATCGCCGGGAAGCCGACCCAGCCGATGCCGATCAGCAGGATGGCGGGCAGCAGCACGGTCAGGTAGTCCGGCGCGGTGTCGACCCGCAGGAACAGCAGGTAACCCACAGCCATCACGGACATGGTGACGGCGATGACCGGCCCGGTGCCGAAGCGGTCGATCAGCTTCTCGGAGAAGAACGCCGACCCGACGACCAGGATGCCCACCGGCAGCAGCGCCATCGCCAGCTTCAGCGCCGACCAGCCCAGCGTGTCCTGCATGTACAGGGTGACGATGAACTGCCAGCTGAAGTACGAACCGGCGACCGCGATGATGGCCAGGCTGGCCCGCACCAGCGACACCTTGCGCAGGATGCCCAGGCGCACCAGCGGGTGCTTCACCCGCTGCTCGGTGATCACGAACGCGGCGAACAGGGCGATGACGGCGAGGAACGAACCGACCGTGCGGACCGAGGTCCAGCCGACCTCCGGCGCGGTGACCACGGTGTAGACCAGCAGCAGCATGCCCGCGGTGGACAGCAGCGCGCCGAGCAGATCGTGCCCGCCTTCCTCGGCCTTACCATCCTTGGGCACCAGCACGTAGGCGGCGACCAGGGCGGCCAGGGCGATCGGGACCGGCAGCAGGAAGGTCCAGCGCCAGCCGACGCCGGTCATCAGGCCACCGAACAGCAGGCCCATCGAGTACCCACCGGCACCGAAGACGGTGTAGATGGACAGCGCCTTGTTGCGCGCCTTTCCTTCGGCGAAGGTCGTGGTGATGATCGACAGGCCGGTGGGCGCGGTGAACGCGGCCGCCAGACCCTTGATGAAGCGGGTGACGATCAGCAGCGCCGGGTCGCTGACCAGGCCGCCGACCAGCGAGGCGACGGCGAAGACCGCCAGCGCGATGAGGAAGACCTTGCGGCGCCCGAGCAGGTCGGCGGTGCGCCCGCCCAGCAGCAGCAGGCCGCCGTAACCGAGGACGTAGCCGCTGACGAGCCACTGCAGGGTGGAGGTGGACAGATCGAGTTCTGCGCCGATGGACGGCAGCGCGACACCGATCATCGAGACGTCGAGACCGTCGAGGAACAGAACGATGCACAGGGTGATCAGCATGCCCCAGAGGCGAAGCGGCCACCTGGTCGGATCGGTCGCCTGATCTGCGGCCGAGAGCGTTGCTGGCGAAGTCATGCGGAGGACATTACATGCACACGCATTAATTGCCAACACATAAATTGCGGTTGCATGGACATGCCCCGATCACTAAGATGGGGCCATGTCGAACCCGGCCACAGCATCAGCTCGGCGCAACGAAGCGCCCCCCGAGCTGGTCGGCCAGTGGCGCGAACTGCTCGATCGGCACGCCGCCGTGAGCTGCGCACTGGAGAAGGCGCTTCAGCACGAACACCGCATCGGACTCAGCGAATTCGAGACCCTCGATCGCCTGGTCGACGCGGCCTGTCAGAAGTACCGGATGACCGAACTGGCCGGCGACATCTACCTGAGTCAGAGCGCGCTCTCGCGCGCCGTGGCCAGGCTGGAGAAAGACGGCCTGGTCGAGCGCACCATGTGCGCCGAGGACCGCCGCGCCATCTTCGTCCACCTGACGGAAAAGGGCAGGGCGGTCTACGACCGGGCCCTGCCCACGCACCGTGCGGTGCTCGCCGACTCCTGGTAGGAGCTACAGCGCGCCGGATGCCGCCGCGCTGATGTCGGTGAACGCGCCGCGGTAGCGCTCGTAATCGGCCGGCTTGTCCAGATAGGCCGAGCCGGCGAAGGTCTCGGCGTAGACCACCGGCGGTTCCGGCCGGTCCAGCGAGCCGTCGACGCCGAAGTCCAGGATCACGAACCGGCCCGATTCCAGCCCTGCGTGATAGCCGGTATCACCGGGCACCACCTGGATCCGGACCGTGTCGAGCTCGGCCAGCTCGCGCAACCGCGCGCGCTGGGCGGCCAGCACCCGATCGTCAACGATGCGGTGGGTCAGCACCGCCTCGGCCAGCACCACCTGCAGCCGCAGCGGCGAATCCGCGCGGGTGAGCAGCGCCTGCCTGGCCTCGAGCACCCGCAACCTGCGCTCGAGCTCGGCCTCGGTCAGCCCCGCCACGGTCTGCTCGAGCAGCGCCCTGGCGTAGTCCTCGGTCTGCAACAGCGCCGGGACCAGGCCGTCCTCGTAGATCGACAGCGCGGTCGCCGCCTCCTCCAGCCCGATGTAGACCTCGAAGCCCTCCGGGATCACATCGCCGTAGCTCGTCCACCAGCCCCGCGCCTTGGTTTCGCGAGCCAAGGCGGCCAGCGGCTCGACGAGCTCCGCCGGCGCGCCGTACACCTTGCACATCGCCTCGACATCGAGGCTGCGCAACGAGGTCTGGCCGGTCTCGATCCGCCAGATCTTCGCTTCCGACCACTCGAGTTGCGCCGCCGCGGTCCTGGTCGTCATCCGCGCCTGATTGCGCAGGTCACGTAAGTGCCTGCCCAGCTGCCTGCGCGGCATCGTCGAACCGGTGACGCCCTGTGGTGAAGCCATACTTCCCCCCTGTTATCCAAAATCCGGTCTCCCCCATCGCTTTCGGAGACCGCCCTACCCAGCCGACATAGGCGTCGGATCTGCGTACGGATTGTTTCACAATGAATCGACCATCGCGCAACACATAGTTCAGGGGGCAAGCACGGAGCTACTTTTTCTTCCTGAAGCGCCAGAACTGCACGGCGCGAACGTCTTCGGAGAGCTGGTTCACCGGCTCGGCGACATCGGAGAGCGCCTGGAACAACCCGTCGGCCAGGTCGCTGATGTGCTCGACCCGGCCCGCCAGCCGGGCAGCGTTGCTCGCGAACTCCAGCATCAGCCGCACCGCGGCCGCGATCGTCAGCCCGAGCGGAATCGCGACCAGCGCGGCGAGGATGCCGAGCAGCGCCGAAGCCCGCCACGCCAGCACCGTGAGCACGACCGGAATGCCGACACCGAAGGAGACGACGCCGAGGATGTAGGCCAGCGGCAGCAACGTTCTGGTCGCGGGCCTGCGGAACTGGACATCGAGCAGCGAGCGCAGTACTTCGGCGGCCCACTGCTTGGCCGATCCGGTGCTGCGGAACGGGTCGTCGAAACCCGCGTCGCGCGGTATGTCCGAATCGTCCGTGTTCTCGTCGCCGGCCTGCGCCGCCCGCCGCGCCGCGCGCTTCACGTCGGTCTCTTTCCAAGAGAGCCAGCGTGATTCGGCTTCGAACTCCTCGGGTTCCCCCTCGGGAGACGGGGTGGTGCCCGGCGCTTCGGTCATATGCCGAATCCTGCCCGGTTTCGGCCCCTACGCCAAGCCTGCCGGGCCACATCCTCCGATAGCGAAGGTCGGTGAAGTGAGACGAACCAGACAGTCGCGAATATTTTTCGGGAACGGCGTAACAACACGGCCACCCCGGTCCGATACGACCCATGAACGCAGGAACAGAGCTCTTCGGGGAATGGAGAACACAGTGCGCACGACGTTTCCGACCACAACCACGGCCGCCGAGAAGGGTGCCGCCGCGCAGGAGTACGCCGCGCGGGGTTGGACGGTTGCCGAAACGGCCAATGGCCTGTGCCTGATCACCGACGACGAGGTCTCGGCCATCGAGATCACCGGTGAGATGGCGGGCGAGGTCCGTCGCTTCCTGCGCGCCAACAACCTGTCCGGCCCCGTGATCGAGATCCCGGGCCAGGAGCGTCGCGAGATCCACCTGGTCACCGGTGTCCGCAAGGCCGCCATGGCGATCGAGGCCATGCGCGAGGCCGGCGTCGTCGTGCACACCGACGGTGCCAGCATCCCGCTGCCGCCCACCCAGCTCGCCGCGGGCAGCGCCTCCTGGGGTGTCGCTCCGACCGAGGCCCGCTGGGTCCCGCCGGTCGTCGCCCTCGGTGCCGCCGTGCGCGCCGCCGCGACCCGCAAGCGCGCCACGCTGACCGTGGCCTGCTGAGGACAACAACTCACCGAACC
>NZ_JBHXMY010000161.1:0-11148 GCF_042720195.1 Nocardia sp. NPDC058497
GGAGCAAGCAACCGTCGCTGATCGGCGGGACAGGAGGGGCCGCGACCTCGAGCGCGCCAGCGCTCCAATAGAATTTGCCGACCACTTGCGAAAGGTTCTGCGTTGACCGAGTCCGGAGATAGCGCCGCCCCCACCCCGCGCGGACTACCCGCCGAGGTCGCGCGCCGCCGCACGTTCGCCGTGATCTCGCACCCCGACGCGGGTAAGTCGACGCTGACCGAGGCGCTGGCGCTGCACGCCAAGATGATCTCCGAGGCGGGCGCGATCCACGGTAAGGCAGGCCGCAAGTCGACCGTGTCGGACTGGATGGAGATGGAGAAGGCGCGCGGCATCTCGGTGAGCTCGACCGCGCTGCAGTTCAACTACCGTGCCGCCGGGTCCGATGTCGACAATGTCATCAACCTGGTCGACACCCCCGGTCACTCCGACTTCTCTGAGGACACCTACCGCGTGCTCACCGCGGTCGACGCCGCGGTCATGCTGATCGACGCCGCCAAGGGCCTCGAGCCGCAGACGCTGAAGCTGTTCCAGGTTTGCCGCCACCGCGGGATCCCGGTCATCACCGTCATCAACAAGTGGGACCGGCCCGGCCAGGCGCCGCTGGAGCTGCTCGACGAGATCAGCGAGCGGATCGGCCTCACTCCCACCCCGCTGTTCCTGCCGGTCGGCATCGCGGGTGACTTCCGCGGCCTGCTGCGCCGCGGTCCCGAGGGCGAGGCGAGCGAGTACATCCACTTCACTCGTACCGCCGGTGGCGCGACGATCGCGCCGGAGGAATCGCTGACGCCGGCCGAAGCCGAGGCGCGCGAGGGCGAGGCGTGGACGACCGCGGCCGAGGAGAGTGAGCTGCTCTCGGCCACCGGGCAGGACCACGATCAGGAGCTGTTCCTGGCCGGGCAGACCTCGCCGGTGATCTACGCGTCGGCGATGCTGAACTTCGGTGTGCGCCAGCTGCTGGAGACGCTGGTCGCGCTGGCGCCCGCGCCGGGCGCGCGGGCCGATGTCGCGGGCAAGGACCGCGAGACCGGTGATCCGTTCAGCGCGGTGGTGTTCAAGGTGCAGGCGGGCATGGACACCGCGCACCGGGACCGGCTGGCGTTCATGCGGATCGTGTCGGGCGAGTTCGAGCGCGGCATGGTCGTGACGCACGCGCAGACCGGTCGCCCGTTCGCCACCAAGTACGCGCTGACGGTGTTCGGCCGCGAGCGCACCACCGTCGACACCGCCTACCCCGGTGACGTGGTCGGTCTGGTGAACGCGACCGCGCTCGCGCCGGGTCACACCCTGTTCGTGGACAAGAAGGTGGAGTTCCCGCCGATCCCGAGCTTCGCCCCCGAGCATTTCGCTACGCTGCGCGCGCAGAGCGCGGGCAAGTACAAGCAGTTCCGCAAGGCCATCGACCAGCTCGACTCCGAGGGCGTGGTCCAGGTGCTGCGCAACGACGCCCGCGGTGACGCCTCGCCGGTGCTGGCCGCGGTCGGCCCGATGCAGTTCGAGGTGGTCACCGCCCGCATGCAGGCGGAGTTCACTGTGGAAACCCAGCTGGATTTCCTGCCCTTCACCCTGGCCCGGCGCACTGACGCCGAGTCGGCGCCGGAGTTGGATCGCCAGCGCGGTGTCGAGGTGTTCACCCGCACCGACGGCGCGATCCTGGCCCTGTTCAGCGACAAGTGGCGGCTGCAGTACATCGAGAAGGAACACCCGAAGCTCACGCTGGAGCCTCTCGTCGCGACCGCCGACTAACTGGTCAACTGTCTGAGTCGGCTTAAGCGGCCGGTCCGGGGTTGCGTTCCACCGAGGAGATGTGGTTCTCCTGCGCGATAATTCCCCAGCGGCTCCCGGTCAGGCGCAGGCTGGGCAGATCGCTGAGCGAGAGCGTCACCTCGTAGGTGCGCTCGTAGCCGGTTTGCGCGATGCGCCAGTGCCCGTCCTCGCAACGGACGTAGCGGTCGGTGTAGAAGGCTGCGCCGCGCAGGCACATGTTGTGCTCGGGGATGATCACCGTGTCGGCCAGGTACCAGGTGCCGGTCGCGGTGTCGCCGTCGACATCGATCTCCGGATGATCGCAGCGGTGCTCGGTGATGACGTGCGGTCCGAGGGTGTTGCGCAGGAAGGCCAGGAAGGCCTCACGCGATTCGAACTGCAGGTATTCGCTGTAGGTCGCGGTCGCCTCGGGAATCAGCGTGTCGGCGAACTCGTCCCAGGACTTGGTGTCCAGCGCGCGCAGGTAGCGGAACTTGAGCCTGCTGATCGCGATGAGGTCGTCGGGGTGGTCGGGCGGCCGCACGAACGGTTCCGGCTGCTCGTCGGGCGCGTCCTCGGGCAACTCCTCGGCCATCCGGTCCTCCCCCGTCTCCGGCCCGGCGACCAGTGGTTCGTCACCTCCGGGTAGCAACGGCCCCGGCCGCTCCCATGCGGGCGCGACAGGATCGTCGACCCGCACGTCGTTCGGTGATCCGGACCCCTGCTCCATCCCTCCACGATCCCACTGAAACGGGCGTAGTGCGCGATCTGTATCAGATCGCTATCACTGCCGACACCGGAGCGTGACCTCCGGCGCCGGCGCCCCGAGCTGTCTCAGCTACCGATCGTGAAGCAGATGCGGCAGAAGTCCTCGCCGAACTCCGACAGGCGCAGGCTCTTGCGCACGATCTTGGGCGCGCGGCCCGCCTTCTTGAGCGCCTCCTCGACCACCGGCTGCACCTCGAGCACCATGTAGCGGCTCAGCACGACCGGGTCGTCGGAGGTGAACGTCAGGCCGAGGCGGTTGAGGTTGATCAGGTAGGAGCGGGCCCGATCGGGGTAGCGCACGCCCGCCTGCTCCGGCACCGAGGTCAGGTCGCCCTGGACCAGCTCCGAGCCGATGCCGAGCGGCCGGTTGGTGCGCACGTCGACCGAGGGCTGCGGTCCGTTGAGGGCCATGAACCGCAGGATGCGGGCCTCGTCGGGCGCGATCTCGTCGAGGATGCGGTCGTAGGCCGGGTGCACGTCCTCGGTGAAGTACACGTCGGCCGAGCGGGCCAGCAGTGCGTCGCCGCGGCGGCGCAGGTCCTCGGTGCTGGCCGAGCGCAGGTACGGGCCGACGGTGATGGCCTGCTGGGTCGACCCGTTGGGCGTCGGCACATAGCTGACGATCTCGCGCACCGACCCCTCGGTGACGCCGAGCGCGCTGCGCGCGATGGAACGCAGCGCGTTGCCGGTGCGCTCCGCGATATCGGCCGAGGACTCGCCGTCCAGGGCCGCCTGGGCCAGTTCCTTGGTCACCTCGTAGGTGGTGCCGACGGCCCACTGGCTGCCGCGCACCGCGGTGCCCGCGGCCAGGCCCGCGGCGCGGAACACGCCCCGGATCAACCGGGCTTCGTTGCTGATCTGTCGCTGCTCGACATCCGAGCTGCGCTCGACGGCGCGGGTACCGGCACGGGCCAGGTCCTGTCCGGTCCTGTCGTCTGTCACGTCCTACTCCGAAGTCTCGCCATGTGTGAACTTCTCGCTCACAGATTATTGCCCGACCACGCTTCAGGCACAGCGCGTACGCAGCGCGCCCCCTGAACGCGCCGATTCTGGCCTGTCATCGAATGTGGTGGTGCTCATTGTTCCGACTCGCGAGGGCGAGTACGGCATTCGGGACAGGTTCTGTGACTGATGTCTCAGACACTACCCTGTGGCCTGGCGCACGACGAATGGACCCAGTTCCGCACCTCACAGTAGGGTCACCTCGGCATGGGGGTGCTAATTTTGGCTTGCCGGTGAAGGAGGTGGTCACCGGCTTACGGCAGGAGGGTGTCGTTGTTGGAGAGTGTGTTCGGGTTGCACCCGACACTCCTGCTCGAGATTGTGACCATTCCTCTTTTCACAGGAATTATCGGTTACATCACCAACTGGTCCGGCATTCTGATGCTGTTCCAGCCGATCAAGTTCCATGGCGTCAAGCTGCCGGGCCTGCGCGCGGTCTTCCCGTACCTGCCCAAGCGGATCCAGGTGTTGCCGCTGCTCAGCTATGACGGCCGGATCGGCTGGCAGGGCATCGTGCCTTCGCGCGCCGACAAGATGGCCAGCATCGCCGTCGACAAGGGGCTGTCCAAGCTGGGCAGCGTCTCCGACTTCTACCGCGAGCTCGATCCGGAGAAGCTGGCCGAACATCTGGCCGAGGTCGCCGACGCGCAGATCAGCGATATCGTCGAGGTGATCCTGCGTCGCGAGCACCCCCAGCTCTGGTACAACCTGCCCACCCAGGTGCGCGAGATGGTGCATCAGCGGGTGCGCTCGCAGCTGCCGGAGGTCCTGCGCGAACTCACCATCGAGCTCGGCACCAACATCGATCAGCTGCTCGATGTGAAGCAGATGGTCATCCGCTACTTCCAGGCCCGCCCGCAACTGCTCAACCAGTTGTTCCAGGTGCTCGGCGCCAAGGAACTGCGGTTCATGCAGAACTTCGGCTTCTATTTCGGCGCGCCCTGCGGCCTGCTGCTGGTCCTCGCGCTGCACACCACCGGCCTCTCGCCGCTGATCGTGCTGCCGATCGGCGGCATCATCATCGGCTGGGTGGTGAACTGGGTCGGCATCAACATGATCTTCGCGCCCGCGCTGCCCAAGTGGTGGTGCCCGTGGCGGCAGGGCCTGCTGATCAAGCGTCAGCCCGAGATCACCGCGGGCTACGCCGAACTCGTCTCCACCGAGGTCGTCACCGTCGCCAACATCGGCGACGAACTGCTCAACGGCCCGCGCTCGGACCGCACCCTGCAGATGCTCGAGGACACCCTGCGCCCGGCCGCCGACCGCGCGCTCGGCCCGGCAAGGCCCGCGGTGAAATTCATGCTCGGCAGCCGCGAATACGATTCGCTGCAGTCCACGATCACCGCCGAGGCCATGACGATCGCGCCGATGGCCTTCGCCGATCCCGCGTTCAACGTCCAACAGGGCAGGCAGGTCAACGAATACATCGCCCGGCAAATGTCCGCACTTTCCCCGCACGACTTCGTGGACATGCTGCGTTCGGCCATCAAACAGGACGAATGGTTGCTTTTTGTCCATGGCGGCGCGCTGGGGCTGCTCGCCGGATACGCTCACATCCTGGTCTTCGGAACAGGAGTAGCGACGACATGGATGTAGACGACGGGACCCCGTCCACCGAGCTGGTGCGACGGCCGGTACCGGCGATAGAAACCACCGGCGACAGACGCGGCGTGCTGCCCGTCTCGCCGGTGCGCACGGTGCGGGCAGCGACCGGTGTCGCGCGGGTCGCGCTCACCGCGGCCTCCGGCATGACGCTGTGGACCCTCGACACCGCGCTCGGGGTGACCGTCACCGTCCTGCGCGGCAGCATCGCCGGTAACCCGCCCAAGGAAGTCCTCGCCGAAGCCGAAGGCGAAGTGCGCGACCGGCTCCGGCACGCGCTCGGCCTGTCGACCGGCGCCGAACACCACAGCGACCCCGGCACGCCGACCCTGCGCGAACAGGGCGCCAAACTGCTGCGCCTGTCCGCCAGTACCCAAGCGTCCCAGCCGGATACGCACCCCGCCTACCCCGGCATCCTCGCCGAGATCACCCCGGACGAGGCGCGGATCCTGCGGTTCATGCACGTCGACGGTCCGCAGCCCGCGCTCGACGTGCGCACCGGCCGTCAGCGCGCCTTCGGCGGCGAGCGCCTGATCAGCGGCCTGACCCTGATCGGCGAGCACGCCGGCCTGCGCTTCCCCAACCGCGTCCCGCAGTACCTGCCCAACCTGCGCAGGCTCGGACTCATCGAGTTCACCCGCGAACCGGTCGGCAATCCCAGCCGCTACCAGCTCATCGAAGCCCAGGAACAGGTCCGCGACGCCATGAAGCGCGGTTTCGGCACCAAGGTGAGCTACCGCAGCATCCTGCTCACCGAGTTCGGCTCGGACTTCGTCCAGACCTGCCTGCCCGTGGTGATCAGCGACGGCCGCGAAACCGCGACCTAAGACCGCGCTGAACGTTCACTATCCCGCCGATCGGTCGAAATCGTGACCGTCTGAGCGTTCAGTGAATGCTCAGCGCATGCCCGGGCCTAGTTCTCGGCCAGTTCTGCAAGCTCCATCCAGCGTTCTTCCGCCGCTTCCTTTTCGGCGA
Source organism: Nocardia sp. NPDC058497 (assembly GCF_042720195.1). Lineage (NCBI taxonomy): Bacteria > Bacillati > Actinomycetota > Actinomycetes > Mycobacteriales > Nocardiaceae > Nocardia > Nocardia sp. NPDC058497. Next base: position 6,091 of record NZ_JBHXMY010000161.1, read on the forward strand.
CGACTTCTTTCAGGTCGCCACCCAGCTTCACCAGCTTGTCCGGGTCGGTGGCGGCGTCGGCGAGGGCGACGTGGAGTTTCTGTTCGCGCTCGTCGAGCTTGGCGATGGTGCGCTCCAAGCGGGACAGTTCCTTGCGGGCGGCGCGGCGATCGGCCGAATCCGTGGTCGCTGCCGCCGGTTTCGCGGTGGCCGGCTTGGCCGCGGTGGCCAGGGTGGCGCGCTTGGTGAGGTACTGGTCGATGCCGCCGGGCAGGTTGGTGAGTTTGCCGTCGCCGAACAGGGCCCAGGTGGAGTCGCAGATGCGCTCGACCAGGTAGCGGTCGTGGCTGATGACCACGAGCGTGCCCGCCCAGTTGTCGAGCAGGTCTTCGAGCTGCTGCAGGGTGTCGATGTCGAGGTCGTTGGTCGGCTCGTCGAGCAGCAGGACGTTGGGTTCGGCCATCAGGATGCGGGTCAGCTGCAGGCGGCGGCGTTCGCCACCGGAGAGGTCGCCGACCGGGGTACGCTGGCGGGCGGGGGTGAACCCGAGCCGTTCGGCCAGCTGGCCCGCCGAGATCTCCTTGTCGCCGAGCATGATTCGCTGGGCGATCTGCTGGACAGCTTCGAGCACCCGCATATCGGTGGGCAGGTCGTCGAGTTCCTGGCGCAGCCAGCCGATCTGCACGGTCTGGCCCTGGATGCGCTTGCCCGTGGCGGGTTCGACGTCACCGGCCAGCGCGCGCAGCAGGGTGGTCTTGCCCGAGCCGTTGACGCCGACCAGGCCGACGCGTTCGCCCGGCGCGAGCCGCCAGGTCAGGTCGCCGACCAGCTCGCGGCCGTCGGGGGTGGTGAGGGTGGCGTCCTCGAGTTCGATCACCACGCGGCCGAGCCGCTTGCGCGCGAACGCGGCCAGCGACACCGAATCGCGCGGCGGCGGCACGTCGGCGATCAGCGCCTCGGCGGCCTCCACGCGATAGCGCGGCTTGGAGGTGCGGGCCTTGGCGCCGCGGCGCAGCCAGGCCAGTTCCTTGCGGGCGAGGTTCTGGCGGCGGGACTCGGTGGCGTCGGCCTGACGGGCACGCTCGGCGCGGGCGAAGATCCAGTCGCCGTAGCCGCCCTCGTAGGTCTCCACCTTGCCGCCGACGACCTCCCAGGTGCGGGTGGCGACGGTGTCGAGGAACCAGCGATCGTGGGTGACGACGACGAGCGCGGTGCGCCGATCCACCAGGTGCCGCGCCAGCCACTGCACGCCCTCGATGTCGAGGTGGTTGGTCGGCTCGTCGAGGACGAGCAGGTCCAGGTCGCGCACCAGCGCGGCGGCCAGCGCGACGCGACGGCGCTCGCCACCGGACAAGTTGGTGACCGGGGTGTCGAGGCCGAGGTCGGCGATGCCGATGCCGTCGAGCACCGAGCGGATGCGGGCGTCGGCGGCCCACTCGTGTTCGGCGATGTCGGCGGTCGACAGGTCGTCGGACAGGCCCGCGAGCACGATGGAACCGATGGTGGCACCGTCGGGCAGCACGCCACGCTGGGTGACAACGGCCATCCGCAGCCCGCCGACGCGGCTCACCCGGCCGCTGTCGGGGGATTCCAGCCCGGTCAGCACCTCGAGCAGCGTTGTCTTGCCGCCACCGTTGAGACCGACCACCCCGATCCGCTCTCCCGCGTGCACACCGAGCGAGACGTCGTCCAACAGCGGCTTGACGCCGAAACTCTTGGAGACCTGTTCGAGGTTGATCAGGTTGGACATAGGTGTTGCTCGCCGTTCCGCCACCCCCCGACTTTTGGCCAGACTCAGGCGCGGGGAGGCGGCGCGTCGGCGGCTGAGGTTGGATTGCTGGATCAGTTAGCCCGTCCCCGGCGAGTTACCCATGTCCATGCGAGATCTGTTGACAGCGATCATAGAGGACCGGCCGCTGGCTGTTCTGTCCCCTGCGGCTCCGGCCCAGGCTCAGGTGGCTGCGATCAGCGCTTGGCCTGCGTCTCCGTGTCGAGCACCCGCGCACCGGGCACCGGCCCGCTCGCGGTGCGCACGCTGCGGCACACCCCGGCACCGGCCAGTTCGGCCGCCACCGCGATCGCGGCCTCTTCGGTCTCGCACAGGAACGCGCAGGTGGGCCCTGACCCGGACACCAGACCAGCGAGCGCGCCCGCGCCCACACCGGCCCGCAGCGTGCGCCGCAGTTCCGGCTTCAGCGACAGCGCGGCGGCCTGCAGGTCGTTGCCGAGCAGCGGCGCCAGGGTGTGCGGATCGCCCGCGGCCAGCGCCTGCATGAGTTTCTGCGGGTCACCCAGGCGCGGCGGATCGCCCTCGGCGCGCAGCCGGTCGAGTTCGCGGAACACCGACGGGGTGGACAGGCCGTCCTTGGCGAGCGCGAGCACCCAGTGAAACGTATTGCGCGACAACACCGGGAGCAGCCGTTCGCCGCGACCGGTGCCGAGTGCGGTGCCGCCGTGCAGGGCGAACGGCACATCGCTGCCGAGTTCGGCGGCCACCGCGGTGAGCTCGTCGCGGCCGAGGCCGAGGTCCCACAGCTCGTTCAGGCCGACCAGCGTCGCGGCCGCGTCGGCGCTGCCGCCCGCCATGCCGCCCGCCACCGGAATACCCTTGGCGATCGCGATCTCCACCCGGGGCGCGCGCCCGGCCAGATGCGCCAGCCGCACCGCGGCCTTCCAGACCAGGTTGGTCCGGTCGGTGGGCACCTCCGCGGCGCTCTCGCCGCTGACCCGCACGGTCAGCGAGGCCGACGGGGCGAGTTCGAGCTCGTCGGACAGCGACAGCGCCTGGAAGACGGTGGTCAGATCGTGATAACCGTCCGGGCGCAGATCACCGACTCCGAGATGCAGGTTCACCTTCGAAGGCGCGCGCACGACGACCGGGCTGGGCACAACTGACAGCACGATCACCAAGCGTAACCGGTTACCCCGACGAGTACGCATGCCGAATCCCTCCCCGAAAGGCGATCCCGCGCACACCGGCGCACGACGGGGTTGCGCAAGGTACCCATGGGGGGTATGTTCATTCATGTCGGGGACATACCCCAGGACCGTATGATCGAACAGCGAAGGAGTCGGCCATGGCCACCACCACCTACACCGTCACGGGGATGACCTGCGGACACTGCGTGAGTTCGGTCAAGCAGGAGATCGGCAAGATCGACGGCGTCACCAGCGTCGACGTCGACCTCGCGAGCGGCCTCGTTCGCGTCGACAGCGCGAGCGAGCTGTCCGAGACCGATGTCGCGGCCGCCGTCGACGAGGCGGGCTACGAACTGGCACGCTGACACCACCGCGAAGTCATCCGCGGCCCGCGCCCTCGGCGCGGGCCGCACGCGCGTTCACCAGCGGTTCATCCACCGCGCGGGCGCCGCGAATCATCCACAGCGCCATCCACATCTGCGCCAACGTGGGTGACGGAGCGGATATTCACCCGCTACCGGCTACGCGGCCCACAGACCATGATCAACTCCGGCAGCGGCGAAAACCGGTTGTCCACAATTGCTTTCACAAGCCCTGATTCAGTGGGGCGGTGAACAGCCGGTGTACTGCGGGTTCCCATGCGGGAACCGGCGATTCAGCTCTGCGCCGCCAGGCGGACGAAAGCCGCCGTATCCAGCGTCTCGCCCCGCGCGGTGGGATCGATCCCCGCCGCCACCAGCCTGCGCTCCGCCTCAGCGGGAGAACCCGCCCACCCGGACAGGGCCGCGCGCAACGTCTTTCGGCGCTGCGCGAACGCGGCGTCGATCACCTCGAACACGCGACGGCGATGCGCCTCGTCCATCGGCCACGGCGGCTCGGCGTAGCGATCGACGCGAACCAGGCCCGACTCGACGCGCGGCACCGGCCAGAACACCTGCGTGCCCACCGCGCCCGCCCGGCGCACCTTGCCGAAGAAACCGGCCTTGACGCTCGGCACGCCGTACACCCGGCTACCCGGTTCGGCCGCGAGCCGGTCGGCGACCTCGGCCTGCACCATCACCAGCGACACCGTGATGCTCGGCAGCACGGCGAGCAGGTGCAACAGCACCGGGACGGCCACGTTGTACGGCAGGTTCGCCACCAGCGCCGTCGGCATCACGGGCAACTGGTCGGGGCGCACCCGCAGGGCGTCGGCCTCGACTACCTGCAAGCGGTCGGCCAGACCGGGGGCCCGATCGGCGACGGTCTCCGGCAGATACTTGGCCAGCACCGGGTCGATCTCGACCGCGACCACCCGGTCGACCACATCGAGCAACGCCAGGGTCAGCGAGCCGAGACCCGGCCCGACCTCGAGCACGGCGTCCTGCGCGCCGACGCCGGCCGCGGCGACGATGCGGCGCACGGTATTGCCGTCGTGCACGAAGTTCTGCCCGAGCTGCTTGGTCGGCCGGACGCCGAAACGCTCGGCCAGCGTCCGCACCTCGGCGGGACCGAGCAGTGCGGCGCTACCGCGCGCGGGAATCTCTGGTTCGGGCACCGCTAGAACCTACCAACCCGGCCGATCGAGCAGCTCAGCGCTGCGGCGGGGCGGCATGGACACGGGCGAGGAAGGCGTCGATCGCCGCGCGCTGCTCCGGCGATATCGAACCGTGCTGACCATTTCCGGGGACCACCTGCTGGTCGACGCCGTTGGCCGCGAACTGCGCGACCAGCGCGGCGTGCAGCGGGGACGGCACGATCGTGTCGGTGACGTTCATGGTCAGCAGGATCGGCGCGTCATATCCGCTGGTCGGCAGGGTCATGTAGGCGGCGAGCACGTCGCGCAGCCCGGCGAGCGGGCGCGCCAGCAGATCACGCGCCGACAGGCCCTTCACCGAGGCGATGATCTCGTCCAGGCACCGGTCACCCGCGGCGTCGACGAGCGAGCGGCCCAGCGGCGTCAGGTAGGAGTCCACATCGGCCTCGGGATGGGTGGCGCGCAGCCCGGCCAGGATGCTGACGACGAACGAGGTAGCCGAGGACAGCACCGGGATCTCCGGCAGCTCGGGACCGACGAACGGCAGCACCTTCTCCACATCGGAGGCCGCGTCCACGGCGACGGTCACGCGGAAGTCCAGCTCGGGCGCGTAAATCTGCTTCACGTGGGCGGTGCTCAGCGCC
>NZ_JBHXMY010000162.1:0-11107 GCF_042720195.1 Nocardia sp. NPDC058497
TTTTGGTGTGATCGTATTGGTTTATACGATCCTGTGACAGAGCCTATACACGTCGCCGGCGTCGACGCGCGGGAAACGGACGGGTGGGTGGCCAGATTCGACAGCTGCGCAACGACATTGGCGCGCACGAGCGCCGGCACGGATCGGCTGCCGCGGCGCCGACCCGGGCGGCACCGGCATCGGCGTGCCGCAGCCACTGGGCGATCGTCGGCATAGCGCTGAGATCGTGGCGCTCGGCGACCGCGGTCATCGCGCCGCAGCCGGAATGGCCACAGACGACGACCCGCGAGACACCGAGCACCGCGACCGCGTATTCGATACTGGCGGCGATCCCGTCGCCACCGGGCGCATAGGCGGGCACGAGGTTGCCCGCGGTGCGGATCACGAAGAGTTCGCCCGGCTCACTGCTGGTGATCAGCTCCGGGATGACGCGGCGTCGGAGCAGCTGATGAACAGCGTGTGGGGTGTGTGGGTCGTCGCCAGTTCGGCGAAAAGCGCTGCCTTGCCGGGGTAGACGTCGCGCTGGAAGTGCGTGACGCCGCTCGCGAGGTCGGTCATGGATAGCTCCCTTCGGTGGGTGCCGGCTCGGTGTTGCTGTTCGAGATCCAGCCTGCCCGTCAGGAGCTATAGCGTCCAATACTTGGTTATCACCGTTTCGATGGCTGCCATCTATGGCGCGAACTCGCCTGCCGCGTCCCTGGCGATCGCGGCGAAGGCACGCGCGGCGGCCGAGTGATAGGCGGTGCCGCGGCGCAGCAGTTCCACCGTGCGGCTCGGCAGCGCGGGGTCGAGCGCGACCGGGCGCAGGTCGGGGTGCGCGTGGGCGATCGCATCAGGCAGGACGGTGCCGAGCGTGCCGCGGCGCGTGAATTCGACCAGCGCGCTGATCGAGTTCGCTTCGATCGCGATGCGCGGCGCGACACCGCGGTCGGCGAGGTAGTCGTCGATGTAGGCGCGGGTCGCGAAGTCGCGGCTGAGCAGCGCCAAGGGCCGGGCGGCGAGATCCTCGATCGGCAGCGGCCCCGCGTGCGCGGCCAGGGCGTGGTCCGCGCCGACCACCAGGCTCAGGTCCTCGGTGAACAGGGCCGTGCAGTCGATACCCGCGGTGTGGGTGCCGCTGAACGCGATGCCCAGGTCGAGGGCGTCGGCGAGCAGGTCCTCTTCGAGCCGGTCCTGGGTGGTCTCGGTGACCGCGACGGTGACATTCGGGTGCGCCCGGTGGAACCGGTCCATCAGCGGGCCGATGAGGTAGGCGGTGATCGTCGGCGTCATCGCCACGCGCAGGTGTCCCCTGGTCAGATCCTGCACATCGTGGACGGCCCGTTCGCCTTAAGACGGCCGCTATCGGGAACTACGCGGGATCGACGACCACCGCGGTTCCGCTCGGTGCGTCGAGCAAGTCCATCGTGCGAGCGGCGGCCGAGTCGACATGGATGCGCGGGTGTTCCGGCGGGGTCGACTCGTAATAGGTTCCGGGGCCGTAGAACTGACCGTAGCGCACGACGACGCCGCCCGCGTCGAGCACCGCGGCCTCGTGCGCGGCGATCACCGCGCCGCGTCCCGCGGGCGGCTGCCAGGCAATGCTCTGGGCGAGAAAACGTTTCGCGCCTGCCGCGGCCGCGGCGGCGAGCAGATTCGCGGTGCTTCGGTGCGGATGCGTGCGTTCGCCGCTCCGGAAGTCGCCAGGTCTGCGACGTCGTCGGGGAGGTCGGTGAGCTGGTGCATGACCAGGTCGGGCGCGAAGTCGGTAACGGCGGCGGCGACGCCGGGCGCGTCGTAGACGTCGTGCACGATCGGGTGTGCACCGATGGCGCGGATCCCTGCCGCCTTGCCCGGGGAGCGCGTCAGGCCTGCTACCTCGTGGCCCGCGCCGATCAGCAGCGGCAGCAATCGTGTTCCGATGACGCCCGTGGCGCCGGCGAGAAAGATACGCACGTCCCGACTTTAGCCGGGGCCGCACGCCACGGGCCGGAGGTCAGGCTCCGATCACCGCGTTCATGATCGTGCCCGCACTCGTCGCCACGGCGCCACCCGCCATGGCACTGGCGATCATCTTCGGCGACTGCAGACCGCCGCCGTTCCACTTCTCCCAGGCGAATCGTCCGCCGCCGTAGGTGATGGCGGTGACGCCGGACAGCAGGATCATCCAGGTGAAGTACCGGCCCAACTGCAAGACCTTCTCCGCCATCGGCGGGGCTTCCGGTGTGGGATTGCCTACCTGCGCGAGAACGGCGCCGTCCAACACAGCCAGGATCATGCTCACGATCGTGCTCCTTCGTCGGATGTTCGTGGTGAAGCCGATGTCGAGAACTCGTGACGCGGTAGAACCCAGATCTATTGAACATTCAACCTCAGGCCGCTTCGATGGCGCAGCTGACACTCCGCGACGAACATGACCGCCGTCACACCCGTCGGGGCGTGCCGCCGTCGCGCCCTGCCCCTACCATCGAAAGCGCGGGGCTAGTCCAGAATCGGCGCGACGAGGCGCTGACCACCACCTTCATCGCTGAGCGCGCGCAGCGCGCCGCATCTACCGTACCGCGAGGAGGGGCAAATGGCTTTACTGATTCCGTTGATCTTCGCGTTTCTTCTGGTGACCGCAGCAGTAGTGGCGGCCTCTTACGCCACCGTTTTCCTGACCTATTGGCTTGAATCTCGCCGGATCCGTCGCGATCGGTCGGACCCGCACCCCGCACACTGATCTCCGCCCCGCCATGACGCTGCCCCGTGACCGACATCGGTCGCGGGGCGGCGTTGCCGAGCGGTCAGTACGGTTCGAGACCCACCTGCGTGGCGATCACCGCCGCTTGCACGCGTGACTGGACACCGAGCTTGGTCAGCACCCGGGAGACGTGCGTCTTCACCGTGGCTTCGCCGATGTGCAGGCGACTGCCGATCTGGTGGTTCGACAGTCCGGCGCCCAGTCCGGCGAGCACTTGCCGTTCGCGGTCGGTGAGGGCGGACAGGTCGGGTGGCGGCGCGAGGGCCGTCGCCCTGGGCAGCGCGGCGATCACCGCGCGGGTCACCTTCGGGTCGAGCACCGCGTCACCGTCGGCCACGGCCAGGACGGCGCGAACCAGTTCGTCGCCACCGACGGATTTGAGGAGGAAGCCGCTCGCGCCCGCGGCGAGCGCGCCGAGGACGTAGCCGTCGATGGCGAAGGTGGTGAGTACCAACACCTTCGCGGTCGTTTCGGCGACCACCGCGGCGGTAGCCTCCAGCCCGTCGAAGCGCGGCATGCGCACGTCCATGAGCATCACGTCGGGACGCAGGGCACGGGCCTGCTGGAGCGCGGCGACACCGTCGCCCGCCTCGCCGACGACCCGGATCTGCCCGGACGATTCGAGCAGCATGGTGATACCGGCCCGGATGGTGGCGTGGTCGTCGGCCACCACGACCGTCACCGTCATCGGTCCCCCAGCGGAATCCGCGCACGCACGCACCAGCTGCCGTCTTCGGCACCCGCGGTGAGGGTGCCGTCCATCGATTCGGCGCGAAAGGTCATGTTGCGCAGTCCGTTTCCCTTACCTTCGGGTCTCCCTGGCTCGATCGGATTCGAGGCCGTCACCACGACCCGGGTGGCGTCGCGGCACACGTCGATCGCCAGCGGCGCACCGGGCGCGTGCTTGGTCGCGTTCGCGATCGTCTCGCCGAGGATGCGGGTGATCACCGCCTCGACGGCGGTGGGCAGTGCCAGGTCGTCCTGCCGTCGCAGGGTCACCGCACCGCCCGCGGCGTGGGCGGCGTCGATCAGCCCGTCCAGGGAGGAGAGCCGGGCCGTGACGGCGGTGTCGCCGGGTGCGGTCAGCAGGTCGATCGTCGCGCGCATCTCGTCGAGCGCGGCGAGGCTGCCCGCGCGGATCGACTGCAGGACGGCGGTGTCGCCGGGGTTCTTCTGCGCCACCTCCGCGAGGATGGCGACAGCGGACAGGTGACCGGCCACCGTGTCGTGCAGATCTCTGGCCACCCGTCGGCGTTCGTCGCCGAGGGCGGCGGAGCGTTCGGCATCGCGCGCCGCGAGCTCGGCGCGGGCAGCGTTGCGTTCCACGCCGACCATGCGGCGGGAGGCGCGCACGGCCCGGGCGTAGCCCAGCGGTGACCAGGTGAGCGCGACACCGATCAGGCCGACGTACAGCGCCGCTCTGACCCCGAAAACGGTCAGCGCCAGCAGCGAACCGCCGGCGGTCACCAATACCGCGAACCAGCCGACCACCGCGCCCAGCCGGTCGGATCCGGTACTGACGGCCAGGAAGATCACATCGGTCAGGGCGATCCACAGCGGCAGCGACGGTCCGAATCCGAAGTCGCCTGCCAGCAGGGCGACCATCAGCCCGAAGGCGAGGGCGGGCCTGCGTTGCGCGGTCAGCTGGATCGCGAATGCCGCGCACAGCAGCGCCAGCTTCACCGGCGATGGATACAGATCGCGGTCGATGACGATCGACCAGCCGCCCGCGGCCCACAGCAGCAACCCGACCAGGAATACGCCGACGGCGGCCGAGGTCGCGCTGTCGAAGGCGTCCGCGAGCCGGTCCAGGGGCAGGCGGGACGGAGGCATGCCCCATTTCAGCACACCGCGGCCGCGCCCCGGGTCCGCCGAAAGACGGACCACCCGCACGCCGTAAGCGGGACGCCCGCGCACCGGTGTGCCCGGCACAGTAGGGAAATGGACGAACTCAACAACCCCGTACTGCTGACGATCGCCGCGTGCGAGGTCGGTTTCTGGGTGCTGGTGGTGGGCGGGTTGCTGCTGCGCTACGTGGCGAGGCTGCGGCGCGCGGGCCTGGTGACGCTGGCCCTGGTTCCGGTACTGGACGTGGTCCTGGTGGTCGCGGTGGCCATCGATCTGCACCGGGGCGGGGAGGTGGGTTTCGCGCATCGCCTGGCCGGCATCTATCTGGGCTGCACGGTGATGTTCGGGCATCGGTTGATCGAGTGGCTCGACGCGCGGTTCGCCTATCGCTTCGCGGGCGCACCCGCGCCGGTGAAGGTGCCGAAGGACGGTCCGGAACGCGCCCATAAGGAGTGGGCCGACTTCGCGCGCTGGCTCGGCGCGGCCGCCATCGCCGGCGTGCTCACCCTCCTGCTGAGCTACACGGTGGCCGACGCCGAGCAGCGCGAACAGCTCATGGGCGTGTTCGGCAGCCTGGGCGTGATCACCGTGATCTGGCTGCTCACCGGGCCGGTGTGGGTCGCCGGGTCGGGGCGTGGCTGAATACGAAGGTTGCCCTGGTGAGCACCGGCAAGGTTCCTTCCAAGCTCACAACACATTCACGCGAAGCAGCTCGCGATGCCGTGTCGCTCACCAGCGCCGCGTCCGAGGTCGGTTTCTGGGCGATGGTCGTGGCCGGTCGCTGTCGCGCGGCTCTAGCGAGCAGGTCTGGTGACGTTTCGGAACCTGGGCGTCATCTCCTCGATCGGGCCACTCACCGGGTCGGTTCGGGTCACGGTGTCGCGGCGCGGCTGACGCCGCCGGACCTGCAGTGCCCTCCGCCTCGGAACCGAGCACACCGCTCAAACGACCACGTCGCCTTGTAGCTGGCAATCGCACCGATACAGTGCATTGAGTTGTTTGACGAAGTTGGGGGGGGAACGCGGTGGCGACCGATACTCTGCGTTTTTCAGTCGGACTGCGCTCCGAGCGCGGCGCGATTCTGGCCTCGCTGATGATGTCGACGAGTCTGATCGCACTCGATTCGACCATCATCGCGACCGGCGTGCTGACCATCACCACCGACCTCGGCGGGTTCGCGCTGTTCCCGTGGTTGTTCTCGATCTATCTGCTCACCCAAGCCGTGACAGTGCCGATCTACGGCAAGATCGCCGACACCGTCGGGCGAAAACCGGTGATCCTGTTCGGGATCGCGGTGTTCGCGCTCGGCTCGCTGCTGTGCGGGCTGGCGACGAGCATGGTGGCGCTGATCGTGTTCCGGGCGATCCAGGGCATCGGCGCCGGCGCGGTGCAGCCGATGACGATGGTCATCGCCAGTGACCTCTACACCTTGCCCGAGCGAGCGAAGGTGCAGGGCTATCTGGCCGGTGTGTGGGCTGGGTCCGCGGTGCTCGGCCCGCTGGTCGGCGGCGCCTTCGCCGATTTCGCGAGCTGGCGCTGGATCTTCCTGGTGAATCTGCCGTTGGCGGCGATCGCCGGAATCATGTTGCTGCGCAACTTCACCGAGACCGCACCGCGCGGTCCGCGCCAGTCGGTCGACTATCTCGGCGCGGCACTGCTCACCCTCGGTGCGGGCGCGTTGATCCTCGCGCTGCTCGAGGGCGGCCAGTCGTGGGCATGGAACTCCCCGATGAGCCTGGGGTTGTTCGCGGGCAGCGTGGTCGTGCTGATCGTGTTCGGGTTCGCCGAGCGCCGGGCCGCGAATCCGATTCTGCCGCTGTGGATCTTCACCCGCCGGGTGGTCGTCGCGGCGAGTGCGGTGTCGATGCTGATCGGCGCGGTCGTCCTCGGCCTCACCTCCTATGTGCCGACCTTCGCCCAGGGCGTCCTCGGCACCAGCGCGACGATCGCCGGGCTGACGGGCGGCGCGCGGACGATCGGCTGGCCGATCACCGCCTCCCAGGCGGGCACGCTGTATCTGCGGTTCGGCTTTCGCACGACCGCGCTGATCGGCAGCGCGATCGCGGTCGTCGGCTGTGCCGCCCTGCTGCCGATCGGCGCGCACGCGAGCCCGTGGCAGATCGCGGGGACATGCTTCCTCATCGGCGCCGGCATGGGCCTGGTCGCCAATCCCACCCTGATCGCGGCGCAGACCAGTGCCGCGTGGTCGGAGCGTGGCGTGGTGACCTCGGCGACCATGTTCGCCCGGTCCATCGGCAGCGCGGTCGGTGTCGCGGTGTTCGGCGCGATCGTCAATGCCCAAGTCGGCGGTGTCGACCGGCCGGACCCCGGCGAGCTCGCCCACGCGATCCACCTGGTGTTCGTCACCCTGCTCGTCATGGCGGTCGCGCTGTTCGCGGCGGCGGTCACGATGCCGGGCGCGCGGAAACCGACCGATCTCGAGCACTCGGCGGACTGATACGGATCACCCTGCCACGCAAGCACATTCGGCAGTCTCACACTGTCGCGGGCTCGACGCCGGACCACGTCGCAGGCCGGCTGACCGGCGCGGGTGATCGGAACGCGGCTACCAGTTGTCGCCTTGCTGTCGCTCGGCACGGATTGCGTCGCCGCGAGGTGAAGGCGCCGGTATCGTCGAGGCGTGCGGGGAACTGGGGATTCGACTGATCAGGCTGCACTTCGCGCGCGACGGGCACGTTCGTTCGGAGCGCAAGCCGCCGTCTATGCCGAACATCGGCCGGACTATCCGGCGGCGGGGATCCGGTGGGCACTGGAGCCGCTGGGCGCGAAAGACGTTCCCGCTGTGCTGGATCTGGGTGCGGGCACCGGCAAGCTCACCGACGGGCTCCTGGCGGTCGGCGCCGAGGTGATCGCGGTCGAACCCGACGAGGCGATGCTCGCCGAGCTCGTCCGCCGGTATCCGTCGGTGACCGCGCTGCCCGGGACGGCAGAAGCGATTCCGCTGCCGGACGGGTCGGTCGACGCCGTAGTCGCCGGGCAGGCGTTCCACTGGTTCGACCGGGCACGCGCGTTCCCCGAGATCGCCCGGGTACTGCGGCCCGGTGGGGTGTTCGCCGCGTTCAGAAACGTCGAGGACGATCACGTCGCGTGGATGGCCGGGCTCCAGCGCGCCGCCCGATCGGACGTGTCGTCTCCACCGCCCGCGGCGGAGAAGAAACTGCCCGAGCATCCGCTGTTCGCGGCGTTCGAGCAGGCGGAGTTCCCGCACACGCATCGACGGACCGCGGATTCACTGGTACTGACGATCGGCACCTACTCGCACACCGTGGTGATCGACCCGGACCAGCGAGCCGCACTGCTCGCCCGCCTCCGGGACTACCTTCGCGCGACACCGGAGACCGCCGAGGGCGAGTTCGATTTTCCGTTGCGCACCGAGATGATCCGCGCGGTGCTGCGCGGATCACCCCAGCGCTGAGCGGTCAGCTCGCGCGTTCCTCCAGCCCGCGCACCACGTCGACGACCTCGCCCGGGGCGAACTCGACGACGCGACGCACCCGCGAATTCGCCACCGGCGCGAGGTCGACGATGATCGGGGCGCCCGCGCCCGCCTGGACGATCGCGGTGATCCGGTCCTGCAGGAAGCCGCCGTCGGGGACTGCGACCCGGATGACGTCGCCCACCGTGAGCGCCTCGGCGCGGACCGGTCCACCGAAGGCGGCGGTGGGGTCGAAGGTGCCGCAGCGGGTGTGCCCGGTGGTCGCGCCGAGGCCGCGTTCGGCGATGGTCCACCACACCGGCGATTCCGGCTCGCCCGCACCGACCCGCGCGTGCCAGGCCAGCACCCGGTCGCGTTCGGCCTCGGCGGCCGCGCGGGTCTCGTGCAGCGAGACCTGACGGCGGACCGGGGCATTGCGTGATCGCGTGGTGCCCGCCGCGCCGTCGATCACCAGGATCCAGCGGGCGCCGACCGCGTCGTCGCGGCGGGCCGAGACCCGTTTGGCCAGTGCCAGTCCCGGTGTCGCGCCCAGCTGATCGGCGGCCTCCTCGATGCTCTCGACCAGCCCGAGCGCGCGCAGCAGCTCGGCGACCAACAGCTCCGAGGTGCCCAGTTCCTGGGCCAGCGCCGTCATCGGGGTGCGTCTGCGCCAGCCGATCCGGGCGCAGTGCTCGTGCCGGGTGAACCACAATCCGCTGCGGTTGCGGCGGTGGTGGTCGACCACCACCGCCCACCAATCCCACTCCGGCTCGGCGACCAGGCGCCCGCGAATCCAGCGTTCGCGCTCGGCCGTCGACACCCGTTCCTCCGGTGGCACGAAATTGCGGAGGGCGGCGCGCACCGCGGATTCGGTGCGTCCCACCGTCCGCGCGGTGCGCACCAGATCGGCCCCGGCCCGCAAGTCGTCGGCCAGTATCCGGTATTCCGATTCGCGCCAGGTGGTTCCATGCCTGCTCGGTGGCAGCAGATCGCCACGGTCGATGTCACTCATCCCGTGCCCCCGTTCTCGCACCGCCCGGCCACACTCGCGCCGGGCTCGTTTGTGTGACCCTTCGACGATACCGGTGGGGTACGACAGAAAACGCTTGTCTGCCAGTGGCTTTCCAGCAAACGGGGGGTCTGGGGCTACCCGGTGTGGGCGAGCCCGCGGCGGCCGAAGGCGTAGTAGCCCGCGCACACCAGCGCGGCCCACACCGCACCGACGACCAGCGCCGTGCGGCCACCGTCGGTCCACAGCAGCAGCACGACGACCAGGCCGAGGAATCCCAGTGCGGCCCAGTTCGTCACGGGTGCTCCGGGCAGCCGGTAGTCGCTGGCGGGCAGCTCGCCGGCCCGCACCTTGGCGCGGTACTTCAGGTGACACACCAGGATCACGCCCCAGACGACGATGATGCCGACGGTGCTGACCGAGGTGATGTAGGCGAAGGCCTTGTCCGGCGAGATCACGTTCACCACGACACCGATCACCATCGCGCCCGCCGAGGCACAGATGCCGGTGAACGGCACCGACTGCTTGCTCAGCGCCGCGAACCGCTCGGGCGCCTCGTCACGCAGCGCCAGACTGCGCAGCATCCGCCCGGTGGAGTAGATGCCCGAGTTGCACGACGACAGCGCCGCGGTGAGCAGCACGAAGTTGATGATGCCCGCGGCGGCGGGGATGCCGATCTGCTCGAACACCTCGACGAACGGGCTGCGGCCCGCGTGGAAGCTGCGCCAGCTCGCCACCGACATGATGATGACCAGCGCGCCGACATAGAACAGGCCGATGCGGAACGGCAGGGTGTTGATCGCCTTGCGCAGGGTGGCCTTCGGATCGCGGGCCTCCCCCGCGGTCACGCCGACCAGCTCCACACCGACATAGGCGAACACGACGATCTGCAGCACCAGCAGGGTCTGGCCGAAGCCGTGCGGGAACACGCCGCCGTCGGCCCACAGGTTGGTCACCGTCGGATCGGCGGCGTGGCCGAAGCCGAACACGAGCACGCCGATGCCGATCATGATCATCGCCAGGATGGCGGTCACCTTGATGGCCGAGAACCAGAACTCGCCCTCACCGAAGATCCGCACCGAGATCAGGTTCGCGGCGAACAGCACCGCCAGCACCACCAGCGCGGTCACCCACTGCGGGATGTCGAACCAGTACTGCACGTACTTGCCTGCGACGGTGATCTCGGCCATGCAGGTGGAGACCCACACCGCCCAGTACGACCAGCCGGTCGCGAAACCGGCGAAGCGGCCGAGGAATTCGTGCGCGTATTCGGCGAAGCTGCCGGAGACGGGCCGGTAGGTCAGCAGCTCACCGAGCGCGCGCATGATGACGAAGATGGCCAGGCCCGCGGCCAGGTAGGCCAGGATCAGCGACGGTCCCGCCTGCTCGATCGCGGCGCCTGCACCGTAGAACAGGCCGGTGCCGATCGCGCCGCCGATGGCGATCATCTGGATGGTGCGCGGGCTCAGGCCGCGCGAGTACCCCTCCGATTCGGTTGTCGGGGCGGGCGCCGATACGGCTTCGGTGGATAGGCCGGTGCCGTCAGCTGACATGGATCGTGTCCTTCCGTCGCGTCGATCAGTGCTGCACGCTACCGTCCGGCAATCGTGGCCAGGGTCACCACCACCGGCAGGCGGAAATACCGGCAGCTCGGCGCGGGTTGGCCATCACTGGGGTTGTTCACTGTCGAGGAGGCTCATGAGCGCGGTCACGCTGTCGGTTCTGGATCTGGCGCCGGTGCAAGCCGACGCGACCGCGGGCGACGCGCTGCACGCGACGACGCGGCTGGCCCAACACGCCGAGGAGCTGGGCTTTCGCCGGTTCTGGGTGGCCGAGCACCACAACATGCCCGGCATCGCGAGCGCGGCGCCCGCGGTGGTGCTGGCGCATCTGGCGGCCTCGACGTCGCGGATCCGGGTCGGGTCGGGCGGGGTGATGCTGCCGAATCATCCGCCGCTGGTGGTCGCCGAGCAGTTCGGCACGCTCGAGTCGCTGCATCCGGGGCGGATCGATCTGGGCAGAGGGGGGGCGGCCCGGCCCCAAACGGTGTGCGCGCCGGCGCGGCGCGGCCCCCCCCCGCGGCGGAAACGGT
>NZ_JBHXMY010000163.1:0-10122 GCF_042720195.1 Nocardia sp. NPDC058497
CGGCGGAACCGGTCCTCCATCCGCTCGGAGAAGCCGCCCGACTTGCGGGGGCGGCCACCGCGCCCGGTCGAGCCACCCGACGGGCCACTGCTGCCCGCGGCGGGAGTCTCGGTCGAGTCCGGACGAGCGGACCTGCGCGAGTTGCCGATCATGAGCAGGACACCCGCACCGAACATGGCGATGAATCCGACGAGACTGATGATCGGGAAACCGCCCGGCTTGAACGGGGCGGCGATGCCGGCGACGAGAAGGAACAGGCCGATGGCGAACAACGCCGCGGCCTGCAGTCTGCGTCGACTCGACGTGGAGCGAAGTCGTCCGCCGCGGACGGACGAGGCGAACTTCGGATCCTCAGCATAGAGAGCGCTCTCGATCTGTTCGAGCATGCGCTGCTCGTGCTCGGAGAGTGGCACGGTACCTCCCCCGGCACTAGGCGTGGCTGGTCGCCTCCGGGTAGGCGACGGGTAGCCGACCTTGGCGGCTATCTGCTCCCCATGATACGAGTTCGATCGAAGCCGTACCACCTACTCGGTGATAACTAAGCGGTCATGTCCCGGTCGCGACTCGGCTGCGGGCGTGTCTTGGCCGCGGCGACCAGCGCATCGTCGACGTCGTAGAGGAATGCGCCGACCCGTGAACAGAACTCGTCGGCCCGGGTGTCGGTGACCGCGCGGTCCAATCCGGCCTCCAGATCGGCCCGCAGCTGCGAATGCGCCTCGAAGTAATCCGCCCACATGGCGAACTCGGGTGTCGCGCGTCTCAGCAATACCCACGCGCTGCGCGACCTGGCCCGCGGCGCCCGGTCGGCGCCGGTGAGCGCGATCATCGCGCCCGCTGCGCGCAAGGCGGCCAGGTAGGCGGTGCGGAATCGCTCGCCCGGCTCGTGCTCCCAGGCCGAATCGGTGAGCAAGGCGTCGGCCTGACGTAGCAGCCCGCCCGCGCGACCGTCGTGCCCCGCGTGCTCCCGACCATCGTTGCGACCAGCCATCTGCTGCCCCTTTCGCCCCTCGCACAGATCGAACAACCATTCGAACGTTTGAATTGAGATTGAATATAGGGACACCCACCGACAACTTCCGCGCCTGCGCGCCATCGACGAGAGCCATGACAGCCGTCAAGCCGAATCACACCCCCGCACCCGTCGTCGTCGACCTCACCGTCGCCGCCCTGCGGTCGCGCCTGCACGACGCCCTCTCGGTGTATGTCGCCGCGATGGACTATCCCCGCGGCACCGAACACCACCGCGCGCCGATGTGGAACGAACACACCACCCGCGCCGGCTGGCGCGCCGTCGCCGCCCTGCTCCCCGACGACTCGGGCTCGGTCGACCTGCGCACCGCCCCGATCGTCGCGATCGCCTATGGCTACAGCGGCGCACCGCGGCAGTGGTGGCATCAGCAGGTGCACACCGGAATGCGCCGGTGCGGCTGGCCGGAAGCGGCCGCCCGCGACCTGCTCGCCGACTATTTCGAGCTCACCGAACTGCACGTACACCCCACCGCGCAGGGTCGCGGGATCGGGTCGACGCTGCTCGAGCGGCTGCTGGCGGACCGGCCGGAGGCGGCCGTGCTGCTGTCGACGCCGGAGGTGCCCGAGGAGGCCAACCGGGCGTGGCGGTTGTACCGGCGGGCCGGATTCACCGATGTGATCCGCAATTTCGTGTTCGCGGGCGACACCAGGCCGTTCGCCATCCTGGGGCGGCGGCTGCCGCTGCCCGCGTCCGGCAGCCGAGCGTGAGGTCGACGGGAACGACGGTCGTCGTCGGTTCTGGGCACAACGCGCTGGTCGCCGCCTGCTATCTGGCGCGAGCCGGGCAGCGGGTGCAGGTGCTCGAGCGCGACGAGGTGCCCGGCGGCGCGGTGTCGACCGTCGAGCGGTTCCCGGGTCATCTGGTGGATCGCGGGTCCTCGGCGCACATCATGATCCGGCACACCGGGATCATCGAGGAGCTCGAGCTCGCGCGATTCGGGCTGCGCTACATCGACTGCGATCCATGGGGTTTCACGCCGTCCGACGGCGTGCGCCCGCCGATCGTCTTCCATCGTGATCTGGATCTGACCTGCGCGTCGATCGCCGCGGCCTGCGGTGCGCGCGACGCCGACGCCTATCGCCGTTTCGTCGCGGTGTGGGGTGAGCGCAGCGCGCGGGTGATGCGGTCCTTCGGTGGTCCGCCCACACTGGGCAGGCTGCTGCGCTCGTTCTGGGGACTGGACGCGCGCGACGGCGGCAGCGCGCTGTCGCGGGAGTTCCTGCAGTCCGGTGACGCCCTGCTGGACTACTGGTTCGACGACGAACGGCTCAAGGCGTCGCTGGCCTGGTTCGGTGCGCAGTCGGGCCCACCGATGTCGGAACCCGGCTCAGCGCCGATGGCCGGTTTCGCCGCGCTCATGCACACCCTGCCGCCGGGCCGGGCCGTGGGGGGAAGTGGGGCGCTCAGCGCCGCCCTGATCGCCCGGCTGCGATCCGACGGCGGCGAAATGCACACCGGTGACGCCGTCACCGCGCTGGGCCGCACCGGCAGCGGCTGGCAGGTGTCGACCGAATCGGGCCGAAACCTCCACGCCGACACCGTGATCGCCGGCTCCCACATCCTGGCCACCCTGGATCTGCTGCGCGCGGGCGGTTTCGACGCCGACACCCTCGACGACTGGCAGCGCCGGATCCGGGTCGGACCCGGCATCGGCATGGTGGTGCGTCTGGCCACCGACCGGCTACCGGAATACCCCGGCGCCTCCCCCGCCGAATCCGCCCGTGGCCTGCAGTTCCTCGTCTCGGACCGGAATCAGCTGCGCCTGGCCCACGGCGCGGCACTGGCCGGTTCGCTGCCGCCGCGGCCGGTGGTGCTGGCGATGAGTTTCAGCGCCCTCGACCCCACCATCGCGCCGCCCGGCGAACATCAGCTATCGCTGTGGGCGCAGTGGCATCCTTACGAGCTCGCCGACGGCAGCGACTGGGCAGCACACGCCGAGCGCGAGGCGGATCGGATCATCGCCGAGGTCGACCGATACGCACCGGGATTCGCGTCCTCGGTACGGCAGCGGTTCGTGCAGACCCCGGTCGATCTCGAACGCGAGATGGGGCTGCGCGGCGGCAATGTCATGCACGTCGAGATGTCGCTCGACCAGATGATGCTGTGGCGGCCGCTGCCCGAGCTGTCGGGTCAGCGGGTACCGGGAGCTCCGGGCCTGTATCTGACTGGCGCGTCCACCCATCCCGGCGGTGGAGTGTCCGGTGCCAGTGGTCGCAGCGCCGCGCGGCTGGCCCTCGGCGATCGCCGAACCCGCCGGCTCTCGTTGCCGCGCAGACGATGAGGTCACTTGCGAACCGGTCGGGTCGCTGCGTCGAGGCGTTCACTCGATGGCTGCGCGCCGATCCACAGCGTGCGCTGCCGACCGCCACCGCGATTCTGCTGGTACTGGTGCAGATCGCCTATCCGTTGAGTGCGGGCACGATCCGCGATCGGATCACGATCGTCGTCGTGGTGCTCTCGGCGGCGACCGCCCTCCTGCACGCGGCGACGACCCGCGGATGGGTCTGGGCCACCGGGTTCTTCGTCATCGTCTCGGGTCTCGGCCTCACCGCCGAGGTCATCGGCACGGCTACCGGGTTCCCGTTCGGTGACTATGCCTATGCCGTCGACCGGATCGGGCCCGCGCTCGCCGAGGTTCCGCTGGTGGTCCCGCTGGCTTGGACCGGCGGGCTCTACCCGATCTGGATCGTCGCGGGGCTGATCGTGCATCGGGACGCGAGCATCGGGTCGGCCGCGGGGCGCGCCGGGCTGTTCGTCGTTGGCGCGGTCGGCTGGGATCTGTTCCTCGATCCGCAGATGGTGGCCGACGGCCAGTGGACCTGGCAGGTCACCGACGCGGGGCTGCCCGGTCTCCCGCACATTCCGTACACCAACTACCTCGGCTGGGCGCTGGTCGCCGCGGTGATGGCGCTGCTGCTCACCGTCCTGGACCGGCTGGTGCCGCCTGCCCGTGACCCGTCGGTGGCGGTCCCGGTGGCCGTGTTCGGGTGGACCTGGCTCGGCTCGACGCTCGCGCACGCTGTCTTCCTCGGTCTGCCCGCCTCCGCGGTCTGGGGTTTCCTCGGCCTGGCGCCGCTCGGGATACCGCTCCTGCTGCGCGCCCGATCGCGCGACACAGCAGCGGACCGCACGAGCTGAGGGCCGGAATCGTGGGCGAAATGCCTGTTCGGCGCGGGTCGGCGCGACCCGGTGGGCCCGTCGTGTGTGTTCTCGGGCCCGAGCCTGGCACGATGTCAACCGTGCAGCCGAGTCTCGTCGCCGACATGCCCACTCCTTCGCCGCGTCGTCATGGGCCCGCGCGGCGCGTCGCGGCCGTCGCCGTCCTGCTGGCGCTGCTGGTGCCCGCGCTGGCCGGGTGCCTGCGGGTGCAGGTGTCGATGGGCGTGTCATCCAACGACCGGGTGTCGGGGCGGATCGTCGCCGCCGTCGTGCCGACCGGCCCCGACGACAAGGGTCCGCAGCTCGAGGCGCCCGATGCGCTGGCGGCCAAGGTCCGCGTCGAGAACTACAACCAGGACGGGTACGTCGGCACCCAGGTATTCTTCGACGACCTGTCCTTCGGCGAGGTCGGCCAGCTCGGCGGCCTGTCGGATCAGACCCAGGGCATGTTCACCCTGGAGTTCCAGCGCAACGGCGACCTGGTGAGCCTCAACGGACGCGTCGACCTGGAGTCGGTGCCGCCGAACGGCTCTGACGTGCAGTTCTCCATCGCGTTCCCGGCGCGCGTCGCCAAGACCAACGGCACCCGCGAGGGCGACAGCACCGTGTCGTGGAAGCTGCCCGCCGGTGAGGTCTCGACCCTGCGCGCCGAGGTGAAGTACGCCGACCCGAACACGCGCTCGTTCGCCGGCTGGGCCGGCATCGTCGGCGGCATCACCCTCGCCGTGGCCGCGCTCGTCGCGGGCCTGGCGTTCCGCGACCGCAATCCCGGCCCGCCGAACGCGCCGCGCGGCGGTTTCTCGCCACAGGAGATGTGGCGCGATATCACCAGCCGCAGGCTGGGCCGCTGACATGGGCGCGGCGGTCCGCTACCTGACCTGGGCAGGCACCGGTCTGGCCGCGCTGGGCGCGACCACCGCCGCCTACAACCTGGTCACGTTGCGCACCCTGCCGCGCCGGGTCGCCGGCGTGATCGAACCCGTGACGGTGTGCGTGCCCGCCCGCGACGAAGCCGACCGCCTGCCCGATCTGATCGCCGACCTGCGCGCCCAGACCGGCGTACCGCGCCTGCGCGTACTCATCCTCGACGACGCCTCCACCGACAACACCTACGAGGCCGCACTCGCCGCGATCGACGACGACGACCGCTTCACCGTGCTCCGCTCGGCCGCCCACCCCGCCCCCGGCTGGACGGGCAAGGCCGCCGCCTGCGCCCGCCTCGCCGCCCGCACCGACGCGGCGGCTCTGGTCTTCGTCGACGCCGACGTCCGCCTCGCCCCACACGCCGTCGCCGCCGCCGTCACCGAATTGCGCAGGCGCGCAACCGGTCTGGTATCGGCCTGGCCGGTCCAGGAGGCCGGATCGACCACCGAACGCCTGGTCCAGCCCCTGCTCGCGTGGTCCTGGGCCTCGACTCTGCCCCTCGGCCCGGCCAACCACAGCCTGCGCCCGTCGACCGCGGTCGCGTGCGGTCAGTTCCTCGCCGTAGACGCCGAGGCCTATCGCGCGGGCGGCGGTCACGCGGCCGTCGCCGCCAGCGCCACCGAGGACCTCGACCTGGCCAGAGCTCTACGCCGAGCAGGCCATGGCACCGCCCTGGTGACGGCCGGTCCGGCAGCGAGCACCCGGATGTACACCGGCGCAGGCGAGCTCACCAACGGCTACACCCGCTGGCTCTGGTCGGCCTACGGCGGCCGGATCGACGCGGGCGCCGCAATCGGAGCCCTTGCAGCCCTTGCCTATTGGATCCCCCCACTCGCCGCCCTCTGCGGCCGAGGCCGAACCCGCCGCGCCGGCCTGCTCGGCTACCTGGCCGCGGTAGCGGGCCGACTCGCCGCCCGCAGCACCGAAACCCGCCGCGCACCATCCCCCGCCGACGTCACCTCAGCAGTGGCCCATCCCTTGGGCGTTGCCCACTACCTAACCCTGTGGACGCGCTCGCACCACCGCCACCGCACCGGCAGACTCCACTGGAAGCAACGCCCCCTCGTCGCCCCGGAAACCGTTACCGCACAGCGCGCCTGACAGTCGATGGTCGCCTGCGACGAAATCGAGCTCGTAGCCGTCCGACTCGATGTCAAGGGTGATCAGGGCGTGCCGAGTTCAGGGCTTTGGCCGGATCACTCGCAGCTCAGTAGCAATTCGAAGGCGCTGTGCAGGTCGTGATCGTCGAAGATCTCGTGTTCGTCGTCCGGCGCGGTGTGATGCCAGACGACGTAATGGGATGCCAGATACCGCAAATCTCCCCATGGTTCCTGCGCGTGGACTCGGGCGAGCACCCGCGCACATCGCAGGCATTCGAGCCACGGGACAACGAGCAGGCCGGTCAGAATAGAGTCCCTCATTCCGGCTTGGGCCGGGTCGACCGGTGTCGAGCGATCATCCGGCAGCAGTCGGATGGAACCTTCCTCATCGGAATCCCTTACACACGCGATGATTTCGTCATGGCGGGCCAGCCGCTCGCCCCACTGTTCGGCAAGCATTTCGATCTCGGCGCGCGTTCGGTCGCTGATAGGAACCCGGTGCTCGAGAAGCCGTTGCAGCAAGATCCACAGTCCGGCTTCCTGCTGACCAGTCTCTCGGCAGTCGCGAAAGTTCTCGCTGTCCTCGGCAGAAGGCAACAGCGCAGCTAGTCGTCCCCATAGGTCAACTTCGTATGCCTCGTAACGGCCACCGCTACCCACCGTAGCGACCCTACGGGACCGCGGGTGCGAGCCGACCAGCTCTCGCCTCGTTGCCCAGGGCTTCGGCCAGTTCCGTGTTAGCACGGATGTGGTGGACCAGGGGGCAACCTGACACTGGATCCAGTCGACCGAATTCGGCCGACGTGGTGTATCGGCAGCGAACGCCGATCCAGTGAAAGGAGAAAGACATGAAGAAGTCTGTAATGCGCGCGGCGGTCGCTGCAGCGGCGATCACGCCGATGGTTGTCTTCGCGAGCGGCGTCGCGTCGGCAGAGCCCGCGCCGAGCCCTGGCGTCAATCTTGTTGTCGCCGATGAACAATTGGCGGGCGCTCCGGTCGGGATCGTCACGTCAGCGACGCCCTGGGTCACACCAGTGCACGCGTGCGGCGGCCCCGGCATACTGGGGTTGAGCACCACGGTTTTCCATGGGACCGTCCCCGTGCTCGGGCACTTTGCATCAGAATCTGATGCGACAACCCGCGAACCCGTCTCGCCTTTCGGTAGCCCCGGCCACGTCGTCGACGACAGCGGTGACCAGGTCACAATACGGCGAGCCGGGTCCTCGGATTGAACCGCTGAGTTCCGAGAAGCCCAATGGGTTCTGCTATGCAGCTAACTGTTTCGGCGCACAGGTTGGCTCGTTGGATGTTCAGGGGACTTCGGTAATTCCGATGGTCGGGAAGAAGAAGCAGGAGCGGCCTGCGTTGTCGGTGGTGCCGAAGACGGCGGCCAGGACGGTGCCGTGGCCGGTGTCTACGGGGACTGCGCGTACGCCGCCGACGGGGATGGCGGTGAACAGGAAGTCGCGGATGGCGGTTTCGGCGAGGGGGCGCAGTTCGACGGGGACCTCGGGCGGGACCATCGCGCGGACGATGTCGGTGATCGAGCCCATCGAGGCCAGGCCGCCGCGGCCGGTGCTGATGTTGAGCCAGGCGACCTGCATGCCGGAGGTTTTGGTGGTGGCGGTGTCCGGGGACAGGCCGTAGGGCAGGAAGGTGAATATCGTCTGGCCGGATTTCACGGCGGTGAGGTCGAGGCCGGGGATCTGGACGGTATTGGCCGGCCACGGGCCGGGGACCGCACCCGCGACGGCGGGGACCAGGCCGAGGTCGTCCCCGGCGCAGTTCGCGGCGACCGTCGGATACAGGAACGGCTGGACGCCGAGCGCTTCGAGGGTGTCGACGACGGTCCGATACGCGCCGAACAGGTCGCCGGTGCCCGCCTTCTGCGTCGCCGGCGCATCCCTGGTTACCTCTGGTGCTGCCGCCGCGGTGGGCGCGGTCAGCAGCAGCGCGGCGGCACAGGCCGCCAGCGTGGTCAGTGTGGTGGAACGACGCGGCTCGGTCACGGCGTACTCCTCATGGACGCGAAGACATCCGACGCTACTCCGGGTCCGGGCGCAATCCGCGCAGGTGAAGTGGCACCGAGCCGTCGGCGCGTCGCACAGTGTGCCCGAGCGCGCCCTTCGTTCCAAGCTCTGCGCTCACGCTGATCCTTACCGTTGTGAAGGATCCCGGCAGTGCCACATGCTGATTCGGTACCGGCCCCCGCGGCCGGTCGCAACCATCCAGAGCGACCGAGAGACCTGGCTCGATGACGTCGCAGCAACCCGCCCGTTCCCCGGGTGTGGGTGCTTCCGCCGGGTTCGATGGAGGAAAAAAGTGCACCCCGTGATCGGTCCCCGTCCTCGTCTCGCCGCCGTCGCCGGCGTTCTCGCCGTCGCCACCTCCGTGGTCGCGTGCGGCAGCGACAGCGCGGGCTCGGGTGGGCAGGGCGGTCCACGCTGCGGCACGGCCTGTCGCAGGCGCCGTCGTGCTCGGATCCGGCGCAGGCGGGCTCGAACCAGTCCATCTACGTCGCCCGCCAGATCGTCGACTCGCTGACCGATCAGGACCCTCCTGGCCGAGGCGTGGGGAGTCCGCGCCGCCCGCGCGGCCTGAACCCGCCTCGCCGCAACCGATGTGTCAAGCCTTCCTTTGTCACACGAGTCGCCTCTATACGTAGGCGTATAACAGGGGTAGCCTCTTCTCCATACGCATCCGTACGGATAGGGGTTCTCTCATGCGGCTTCCCGCAGCGGCACATACCGGTCGACCGTGGCGCATCCACGAGATCGCCGGGGATTTCGATGTCGAAGACGTGTGGCGGTTCCGGACGCCCGGTGGCAGGGCGGACGACTTTCCCGCGTTGCTCGCGGCGTTGCAGGCGGCGAGGGCGTCCGACGACTCGGGGATCAGCGGGCTGCTGTTCAAGATCCGGTGGAAGCTGGGCGAGATGTTCGGGTGGGATCGGGAGTCGGCCGGGACCGGGAGCAGGGTGGAATCGCTGGTGGACCGGCTGCCTGCCAATCTGCGTGACACACCGTGCCCCGACGACACGGACAGTCCGTTCACCAGCGTGTATGTCCTCGACGACGAGTACGCCGCCGAGATCGCCAACGGCACCATGCATGGCGTCATGCACCTGGGCTGGGTGCCCGACGAGACGGGTCCGGGCTACCACCTGCAGATGGCGGTGCTGGTGAAGCCGAACGGCCTGTTCGGCCGCGCCTACATGGCGTTCATCAAGCCGTTCCGGTACCTGATCGTCTACCCGGCGATGACCCGGAGTTGGGAACGAACCTGGAACGACCTCGCCACCCGCTGACCCTCAGGTGCCGTTCATCACCGCGAGCACGTCAGGGGCCGCGAAGAAGCGCGTGCGGCCGCGGGTGACTTCGACGAGAATGCCTGCCTCCACAAGCTTTTCCACATTCAGCGTGGCGGCACGGTGGGTGACGTCGAGCGCGTTCATCGCGATCGCGATGCTGATGATCGGCGAGCGGAACAGCTCGTCGACCAGGATCGGGAGCAATCCGGACGATCTGGCTCGGGCAACCCGCAGCCGGAGTTCGGTACGCAGCGCGTCAAGGCGCACCGCACGGGCGAGACTGTCGCGGGCTTGCTCTTCGATGACCTCGAGAAAGAACTCGAACCAGCCCAGCCAGTCGCCGTCGGTCGAAACACGGAGCAAGCCTTCGTAATACCGTTCCCGCCGTGGCTCGATATAGGACGAGAGATCGAGCAGCGGGCCGGGCAGCAGTCCCCATTCGACGAGCAGCATCACAGCGAGCAACCGGCCGATCCGGCCGTTGCCGTCGATGAAGGGTTGGATAGCCTCGAATTGTTATTGGACAACCGCGGTGGCCACCCGCGGGGGGCCGTTGCCCACCCCAATCCAAAAAATATGTGAAGAAAAAAGAAACCTCC
>NZ_JBHXMY010000163.1:10132-11003 GCF_042720195.1 Nocardia sp. NPDC058497
CGTTTGCGTGTGTTTTTGGTTTGTTTTGCCTCTATTTTATCGGCACCCGCGGCGATCGCCAGCAGCGGCGGCAGTTCGCCATCCGAATGCAGAAACTTCTCGAAGGAATCGAGACTCTGCCACAGGGACTCCGGTGGTGGCGGAACATACTTCGCCGTCTCGATAGTGGACCCTGGTGGACCGATCCAGTTCTGACTGCGGCGAAATTCACCCGGGGTGGCATAGTCGCCCCGAACGCCCGTCATCAGAATCCGATGCGCCTCACGCAGCAGCGACAGGCTCAGCGGCAGGCGCCTGCCCGGATCGAGGACATGATCCATGGCGCTCATGTAGTTGAACACTTCCTGGACGTCGCCCTGCGGCCGGGCCGGGCGCTCGGCCTCGTACATCGCCACGTCCGACAGCGACGCGACGGTCCCTTCGATCCGGCTCGACAGCACAGCTTCCCGCCGCACCAGCGCCCGGCAGAAGAGGTCAGGATTCGGCAACCCCCGCCCGAGACCGGCCAGCTCGCCGACTGCCCGGTCCGCGCTGGACAACCTCCGGACAAGCTTCGGCGACAGCAGAACGGTCGGCGGCAGCGGGGGCGGCGAGAACGCGCGGTAACCGTTGTCCGCGCGCACGAGATTTGTCCGCTGTTCGATGGAGAAGTCCTCCAGAAGCATCAGCTCAACCCCTCACCCTGGCTTCAGTGATACTTTTCGGATGAAAAGTATCACGTGGGGAGTGCAGTGATACTTAAGTCGCACCACCAATGGTGTGTGATACTTTTACGGAGAAAAGTATCATAAGCTCCAGGCTGGCCCTGAGTCGGGGCGAACGAGCTGGGGCCTACGTGCGACTTCCCCGGATGGGTGCCAGCGTTCCGGCC
>NZ_JBHXMY010000164.1:0-10684 GCF_042720195.1 Nocardia sp. NPDC058497
TTATTTGGTGGGGGGGGGGTGTTTTTTTTTCTAAAACCCCGCGGTCCCCCCCCCCACACCACACCACCGCCCCCCCCCCCAACCCCTCCCCCCCCGGCCCGGGGCGGGGGGGCGCCCCCACCCCGAGGCGACGGCGCTCGTGTACGAGGGCACCGAGCTGACCTACGCCGAGCTCGACGCCCAGATCAACCGCCTCGCCCGGTACCTGATCGACGACGGCGTCGGCCCCGATGTGCTGGTAGCGCTCGCCATCCGGCGATCCGTCGACCTCGTCGTCGCCATGTACGCCGTACTCACCGCGGGCGGCGCGTACGTCCCCGTCGACCCGGATCATCCGGCCGACCGCATCGCCCAGGTGCTCGACACCGCCCGGCCGCACCTGGTTCTCACGACCGCCAGGGACGACTTCGATATGCCGATCGTCGCAGGGGGCGTGCTGGGCGAGCAGGCGCCCAGGACCGTCGTGCTCGACACCATCGATACGGCCGCGTACTCGGACCGCCCGGTGGCCGACACCGAACTCCGCGCGCACCTGCGAGATTCGAACCTCGCCTATGTCTTGTTCACCTCCGGCTCGACCGGCAGGCCCAAGGGCGTGGCGATGAGCCATGCGGGTGTCCGGAATCAGATCGCGTGGCTGATCGAGCAGTACCGGATCGGCGAAGGCGATGCGTATCTGCAGAAGTCCGCCGCCGGCTTCGACCTGTCGGTCTGGGGCTTCTTCGCACCGCTGGCCGCAGGTGCGACGCTGGTGCTCGCCACTCCCGACGGGCACCGCGACCCGCTGTACCTGGCCGAACTCGTTGCCGCGCAGCGGATCACCATCGCCGACTTCGTGCCGTCCATGCTGGCGATGTTCGCCGCGCACGCCGAGGCGGAGCACCTGACGAGTCTGCGTACCGTCTTCGCGATCGGTGAGGCGCTCACTCCCGACACAGTGACTGCCCTGCAGGCGAAATCGACCGCGGCCGTGCACAACCTGTACGGGCCCACCGAAGCTGCCGTGTCGGTTACCGCCTGGCCCGCCGACGGTGCGACCGGGCAGACCGTGCCGATCGGTGTGCCCGAGTGGAACACCAGGGTCTCTGTGCTCGACGAGCGGCTGCGGCCGGTGGCGCCGGGTGTCGCCGGTGAGCTGTATCTGGCGGGCGAGCAGCTGGCCCGCGGTTACCTCGGCCGTCCCGATCTGTCGGCCGATCGGTTCGTAGCTGATCCGTTCGGCGCGGCGGGCGAGCGCATGTATCGCACCGGCGACCTCGTGCGCTGGACCCGCGACGGCGTCCTGATCTATGTGGCGCGCAGCGACTTCCAGGTGAAGTTCCGCGGCCAGCGCATCGAACTCGGTGAGATCGAGACCGCGCTGAGCGGGCTGCCGATGGTCAGTCAGGCCGCGGCGGTGGTGTCGGCGAGTCCGGCCGGTGACCGGCTCGTCGGGTACGCGGTGCCGGTGCCGGGCGCCGAACTCGATGCGGCGCAGCTGCGTTCGGCCGTGGGCGCGGTGCTGCCGTCGTACATGGTGCCGTCGGTGATCGTCGTGCTCGACGCGTTCCCGCTCAACACCTCCGGCAAGCTCGACCGCAAGGCGCTGCCCGCACCGGAATTCGTGGCACGGCCGTTCCGCGCCCCGGTCACCCCGGCTCAGCGGGCGGTCGCCGAGGTCTTCGGTGAGGTGCTCGGGCGCGAACAGGTCGGTCTCGACGACGGCTTCTTCGAACTCGGCGGCAACTCGCTCATCGCGACCCGCGTGGCGGCCCGCCTCGGCGCGGCCCTGTCGACCCGGGTGCTGGTGCGCACCCTGTTCGAGGCGACCACCGTTGTCGACCTGGCGGCCGCGCTCGCCGCGCAGATGGGCAGCGGCGCCGGAATCGCCTTGACGGCAGGTCAACGGCCGCAACGGGTTCCGCTGTCGGCGGCGCAGCAGCGGATGTGGCTGCTCAACCGCCTCGATCCGGCCTCGGCGGCCTACAACATCCCGATCGCGGTGCGTCTGCGCGGCGATGTGGACGCCGCGGCGCTGGCCGCCGCCGTCACCGATGTGCTCGACCGGCACGAGGTGCTGCGCACCGCGTATCCGGCGATCGACGGCATCGGCCATCAGGCGGTGTGGCAGTTCGTGCCGACCCCGGTCGTCGAGACCGTCGACCCGATCGCGGTGCCCGCCATGGTGGCCGCCGAGATCGGCCGCGGCTTCGACGTCACCGTCGCACCGCCCGTGCGGGTGCGGGTGCTGCGTTCGGCGCCCGACGAGGTGGTGCTGGTCGTGGTGATCCACCACATCAGCGCCGACGGATTCTCCGCGGGCCCGTTGCTGCGCGACACGACCGCCGCTTACCTGGCCCGGCGTGCCGGAGTCGAACCCGGGTGGGCGCCATTGGAAGTCCAGTACGCCGACTACACGCTGTGGCAGCGCGCGGTGCTGGGCAGCGAGGATGACGCCGAGTCGGCCGCCGCCCGGCAGGTGCGGTTCTGGCGCGACGAGCTGGCCGGGTTGCCCGGTCTGCTCGAGCTGCCCGCCGACCGGCCGCGGCCCGCGGTCGCCTCGCAGCGCGGCGCGAGTGTGGAAACCGTCGTGCCGCAGGAGATCTGGCAGCGCGTGGGGCAGCTGGCCCGGCGTGCGGATGCCAGTACGTTCATGGTCGTCCACGCGGCGCTGGCCGCGCTGCTGGCCCGGCTCAGCGGCGGCGGGGATATCGCCATCGGCACCCCCGTCGCGGGTCGGGGTGAGGCGGCGCTGGACGACCTGGTCGGCATGTTCGTCAACACCCTGGTGCTGCGCACCGCCGTCGACCCTGGCGCGTCCTTCACCGACCTGCTGCGCCAGGCCCGGCGCGTCGACCTCGATGCGTTCGAGAACGCGGACGTGCCGTTCGAACGGCTCGTCGACGTGCTCGATCCGGTCCGCTCGACATCGCACAGCCCGCTGTTCCAGGTGATGCTCGCCTTCCAGAACCTGGACGCGGCGCCGGCCGAGGTCAGCCTGCCCGATCTCACCGTGACCGGGCTCGACACCGACACCGCCGTCGCCAAGTTCGACCTGGACCTGGTGCTCGCCGACACGGCCGACGGCGGCTGCACGGTGAGCCTCACCTACGCCACCGACCTGTTCGATGCCGCCACCGCTGCTCGGATCGCCGACGGGTATGTGCGGGTGCTCGATGCCGTCACCGCGGATCCGGCCGGTGCGATCGGCGATGTCGACCTGTTGACCGGCGATGACCGCCGTCTTCTCGAAACCTGGTGTGATACTGCGCATCCAGTATCCGCGGAGGTGCTGCCCGTCGCGTTCGACCGGCAGGCTGCCGCGACACCGTCGGCAATCGCGCTCACTGACGGTGACACCTCGCTTACCTACGCCGAGTTCGCGGCGCGGGTGAACCGGCTCGCCCGGCACCTCGTCGACCAGGGCGTCGGGCCGGACACGGCGGTGGCCGTCGCCGCTCGCCGCTCGCCGGAGTTGCTGGTCGCGGTGCACGCCGTGCTGGCAGCCGGTGGCATCTACGTGCCGATCGACCCGGATCACCCGGCCGAGCGGATCAGCCGCATCCTGCGGATCGCGCAGCCGGTGTGCGTGGTCACCACGTCCGGCGACCGCGCGGACCTGCCGGTCATCGGCACCCCGCTCGACGGGGTCGACGTGGTCGTGGCCGATACGGTCGACCTCACGGGGTATCCGGCCGGGCCGCTCTCCGATGCCGAACGGGCGCAGCCGCTGCTGCCCGAGCACACCGCGTACGTGATCTTCACCTCCGGATCGACCGGTCTGCCCAAGGGCGTCGGCGTGCCGCATCGCGCCATCGTCAACCAGCTCGACTGGATGGCAACCGAATTCGGGTTCGCCGTGGGCGAGACGGTGCTGCACAAGACCCCGATCAGCTTCGACGCATCGATCTGGGAACTGCTGCTGCCGCCGCGCGTCGGCGCCCGCACCGTCCTCGCCCGCCCCGGTGGCCACGGTGACCCCGCCTACCTGGCGGCACTGATCGCCGAACACGGCATCGACACAGTGCAGTTCGCGCCTACACTGCTCGCTGCCTACGTGGCTGAGTCCACGGTTGCCCTGGCCGAGCGGCAGACGGAGCAGCTCGTGGCTGAGCCGACCGGTTTGCGGCGTGTGTTCGCCGGTGGCGAGGCGCTGCCTGCCGCGCTGGCACAGCGGGCTCGGGAGCTGACCGGCGCCCAGATGATCAATCTGTACGGGCCGACCGAGACTGCGGTGCAGGTGAGCACCCATGTGGTGTGCGATGCCGACACGGTGTCGGTGCCGATCGGTGCGCCCGTGTGGAACACCGGGCTCTACGTGCTCGACGCGCGCCTGCGGCCGGTGCCGCCGGGGGTGACCGGCGAACTGTACGTCGGCGGTGCGCAACTCGCGCACGGCTATGTCGGCGCGCCCGAGCTCACCGCCGAGCGATTCGTGCCCGATCCGTTCGCCGGTCCTGGCGCCCGGATGTACCGGACCGGAGACCTCGTCCGTCTGCGTGCGGGCGAGAACGGCTCCGCCGCACTCGATTACATCGGGCGCGGTGACCTGCAGGTCAAACTGAACGGTCAGCGCGTCGAACTCGGTGAGGTGGAAGCCGCGCTGCTGCGGCATCCTGGTGTCGCCCAGGCCGCGGCCGCGGTGGTGTCGGATGCGGGCGCGGATCGGCTCGTCGGGTACATCGTCGCGGATTCGGCTGGAGCGCACGGTGATCCGGCCGTGGTGCGCGCCGCGCTGGTCGCGGAACTGCCCGCGTACCTGGTACCTGCCGTGGTGCTCGTCCTCGACGAGTTCCCGGTCAACACCTCCGGCAAGCTCGACCGCGCCGCCCTGCCGCGTCCGGAACTGCGCCAGGCCGCCTATCGCGGTCCGGTCACCGAGACCGAGCGGGTTGTCGCCGGCGAATTCGCCCGGGTGCTCGGGCTGGACCGGATCGGCATGGACGACAACTTCTTCGACCTCGGCGGCAACTCGCTGACCGCGGTCCAGTTGTCCTCGCGGCTCGGCGCGGCACTGGGTGTCGCGGTGCCGGTCGCGTGGTTCTTCACCGACCCGACACCCGCCGTGGTGGTGAAACGGCTGCGCGCCCAGGACGATTCGGCCGACGACGCGTTCGCGGTACTGCTGCCGCTGCGCGCGAGCGGCACCGGCGCGCCGCTGTTCTGCATCCATCCCGTGGGCGGCGTGTCCTGGTCGTTCGCCGGCCTCACCCGCCACCTCGACCCGCAGCGTCCGATCTACGGTCTGCAGTCGCCCGCCCTCACCGCGGACGAACCGCTGCCCGCCACGATCGACGACTGGGCGCGGCGGTATGTCACGGCCATTCGCGAGGTACAGCCCGAGGGGCCCTACCACCTGCTCGGCTGGTCGCTGGGCGGGCTGCTCGCGCACGCCGTCGCCACCCGGTTGCAGGCCGAGGGCGCGGACGTGGCACAGCTGGCGATGATGGACAGCTGGCTCGGCGACGGACCGGAGCAGACCCCGATGCCGACCGTCGGCGATCTGCTCGGCGGCCTGGCCGGTGACGTCCTCGACGCGGTCTTCGACGCCGACGGACTCGCCGCCGCCGCGGCGCAGATCGGCGGCCCGCTGGCCGCGCTCGACCGGACCCGCATCGCCCGCATCATCGACGCCGCCACCGCCTCGATGAGCATGGTCGACGACTACCGGCCCGACCGGTTCGACGGCGATCTTGTCTACTTCGCGGCCACCGTCGACGACCCCACCGGCGCGCGCGGCGCGGCGAGCTGGGCGACGTCGATCGGCGGCGACGTGCACCGCTACGGCATCGACGCGACGCACTGGGCGATGGCGGGCGAGGCCGCGCTGGCCCGGATCGCCGCCGTGCTCGACGCGAACGAACCGGCGCACGGCCGCATCGACGCCGCGAGGCCCGATGCGCGGGCGGGGGTGCCGGGCGCATAGAATCGCGGAGCCGGCCGTCGAGCCTGCTGCCTGCTCGTCCCAGGCATCCGCGCACGTCGCCAGCACCCGTTTCGAGAGGTTGAGAACCCCATGTCAGTACAGCCGTCCGGTGGGATCGGGTGACGAAGCCACAGTTGACCGAGTCGAGTATCGAAACCGCTGACGACGTCTCCACCGACGGTGGTGTGCGGCGCACCGTGCTCCCCGGCGGGCTGCGCGTGGTGACCGAACACGTCCCCGGCGTGCGCTCGGCCTCCATCGGCGTGTGGGTCGGCGTGGGATCGCGCGACGAAGGCCCCACCGTCGCGGGCGCGGCGCACTTCCTCGAACACCTGCTGTTCAAGGCGACACCGACCCGCTCGGCGCTCGACATCGCCCAGACGATGGACGCCGTCGGCGGCGAACTCAACGCGTTCACCGCCAAGGAACAGACCTGCTACTACGCCCACGTCATCGACGAGGACCTGCCGCTGGCGGTCGAACTCGTCGCCGACGTGGTGCTCAACGGGCTGTGCCGGGCCGTCGACGTCGACGTGGAACGCCAGGTGGTGCTCGAGGAGATCGCCATGCGCGACGACGACCCCGAGGACCTGGTCGCCGACTCCTTCCTCACCGCCCTGTTCGGCGACCACCCGATCGGGCGGCCCGTGATCGGCACCGTCGAATCCATCGAAGGCATGCAGGCCGCGCAGCTGCGCGGCTTCCACCAGCGCCGCTACCGGCCCGACCGGATGGTCGTCGCCGTGGCGGGCAACGTCGACCACGACCACACCGTCGAACTCGTGCACCGCGCCTTCGCCGCGCACCTGGACTCCGCGATCGAACCGGCGTCGCGCCGCGAGGGCAAGTTCCGCGCGCACGCCGCGCCCAGCCTGGTCCGGATCAACCGCGACAGCGAACAGACCCACCTGGTCTTCGGTGTGCGCGCGTTCGGCAGGCACGAAGGACAGCAGCGCTGGCCGCTGTCGGTGCTCAACACCATCGTCGGCGGCGGCCTGAGTTCCCGGCTGTTCCAGCGCATCCGGGAAGAACGCGGCCTGGCGTACTCGGTGTACTCGAGCGTGGACACCTTCGCCGACACCGGCGCGTTCTCCGTCTACCTCGGCTGCCAGCCCGAAAACCTCGCCCAGGTCGCGACATTGGCGCGCGACGTGCTCGTCGACGTGGCGACCAACGGCGTCACCGACGCCGAATGCGCCCGCGCCAAAGGCTCGTTGCGCGGCGGACTGGTCCTCGGGCTCGAGGACTCCGCCTCCCGGATGAACCGCATCGGGCGCAGCGAACTCAGCTACGGCAACCACCGCAGCGTCTCGGCGACCCTCGCCCGCATCGACGCCGTCACCACCGAGGAAGTCAGCGCGATCGCACGCACCCTGCTCGCCCGGCCCTACGGTGCGGCCGTGGCAGGCCCGTACCGGCGCACCCGCGACCTGCCCGCCTCGGTGCGCAAACTGGTGGAGCACTGATCCTTTCGACCCCGGCGGGTCGGTACTCTGCACGCGGATGACCGCACAGGGGAGGGAGAGGTCGTGCCGGTGCAGGCGGCGATCGAACGGGCACGGGTGGCCAAGGAGATCGGAAAGGTCGAGGAAGCCCGGCGGATTCTCGGGACGGCGCTGGCGATGGCGCCCGACGATCCGGAAGTGCTGGTAGCACTGGGGAATATCGCGCTGGATCTCGACGATCCCGCCGAGGCGCTGCGCTGGGCGGGACAGGCGATCCACGCCGACCCCGACAGCCCCGACGCCCATCTGGTGGTCGGCATGGCGGCCGTCCAACTCGGCGATGTGGACCAGGCCATGCGGCATCTCGAGACCGCGGTGCGGCTGAGTCCGCACGACGCGCCGACATTGCTGCTGATGGCGTGGCTGCTCGCCTACGGGCCCGAACCCGACGAGACGCGGGCGCGGGCTGCGCTGGCCGAAGCGGTCGCCCTCATGCCCGACGACGCCGATGTCCACTGCTCAGCGGCCGAGATCTACCAGCATCTGACCGACCTCGACGCGGTCCGGCGGCACGTGACGGCGGGCCTCGCTCTCGACCCGACCCACACCGACCTGCTGCATAGGCAGGCCAGACTGGAATTCGGTGGCGTCGACGGCGGCCGAGCCGCGGCCGTCTCGATCCTGCGCGGACTGCTCGCCCGGACCCCGACCGACACCAAGGCTCGCCGGCTGCTCGCCGAAGTGCACTGGCGGGCGCTGATGCGATTGGCCGCGTGGGTGTGGGCGTTCGCGGCCTGCCTCGCCTTCGCGGCGATGTGGATCCCCGCGGGCGGGCTGCGCGTGCTGTCACCGGTGCTGTTCGTCGCGTTGCCGCTGGCCTGGTACGGGGTGTTCCGCAAGCTGCGCAAGCAACTTCCCGTCGGCTACCTGCGGGCCAGGGTGATGCGGCCACGGCCGCTGGTCGCGCTGCTGTCGGTGGGCGGGGCCGGGCTGATCGCCGACCTCGGCGCCATCGCGATGCGGTCGCAGTACATCGAACTCGTCCGGCTGGGCGGGTGGTGTGTGGTGCTCGGCGCGTTCGGCGCGGCGTTCGGACATCTGCTGCTGTTCACCGCGTGGCAGCGGCGCGGTCGCGACGACCCCTATCCCGGCGACGCCTTCGACTTCGCGTTCGGGATGCTCATCGGATCCGCGCTGCTCGGAGTGCCGCTGCTCGTCATTGCCGTACTCGGGCGGGGATGGGCTCGTCAGCCGGTGCTGCTCGGTGTCCTGCTCGCGGTGCTCGGCATCGTGCTGGCCACCGTCGTGCTCGAAGGGGTGATCGCGATGTGGCGGGAGCGGGAGAGCTATCGGCGCGTGCCCGCGATCGTGACGTGCGTACTCGGGCTGCTGCTCGCGGCCGGTGCCGCCGTGTGGTGGGGTGGCGGCGAGATCGTCGAGGGCCAGGTGCGCGGGCGTGAGTTGGTGGACGTGCCCGCGCCGCCGACCTCGCGTCGACCGCTCCCGACGATTCCGAGCCGGCTGTCGCCGACACCACCGAAGCGCTCGAGTACTACCGTCGCGCCGCCGACCTCAGACCGCTGAGCCGCCTCACTCCTCGTGATGGGCGCGGTTGGCGGCTTCGACGATCGAGGGGAGCAGGCCGGGGACGGCGGCGTCCACTTCGGCGGTGCGCAGGCGCTGGTAGGTCTGACCGTCGATGGTCAGGCGCTCGATCAGGCCAGCCTCGCGCAGGATCTTGAAGTGGTGGGTCGCCGTGGATTTGTTGATCGCGTCGTAGAGGGCCGCGCAGCGCAGCGGCTCGGCGGCATTGCTGAGGCGGCGCACCATCTCCAGCCGCACCGGATCGTGCAGCGCGCCCAGGACAGCGGGCAGCGCCGCGACCGGGAGGGTCGGCGCCG
The DNA here is from genome assembly GCF_042720195.1 of Nocardia sp. NPDC058497. NCBI lineage: Bacteria > Bacillati > Actinomycetota > Actinomycetes > Mycobacteriales > Nocardiaceae > Nocardia > Nocardia sp. NPDC058497. The sequence continues at coordinate 9,252 of NZ_JBHXMY010000164.1, forward strand.
CGGAGTGGCCATTAGCCTGAGTCATGATCTACCTCACTCCGGGGTTTGATAGCCATCATACTCGGCGTAGTGTCGGGGCCGTTCGATGGTTATCAAACTCACCTGATGGGGGCCGCCATGGCAGCGACAACGATGGCACCGCCCGAGCCCGGGCAGCGCTGGGCGTACGGGCTGGTGCTCGCCGCGACCGGGGTGGCGCTCGGCGTCTCGGGGGCGCCCGCCCCGCTCTACGGCATCTACAAGACCCAGTGGCATCTCTCGCCACTCACCACGACCATGGTGTTCGCCGTGTACGCGGTGGCCGCCCTCGGCGCGGTGCTGGTCTCGGGCCGGGTGTCGGATGTGGTGGGGCGCAAGCCGGTGATCGTCGGCGCGTTCGCCACCATGATCCTCGGGCTGGTCGCGTTCCTGCTCGCCGATTCGGTGGCGATGCTGCTGCTGGCCAGGGCGCTGCACGGCGCGGCGGTCGGCGCCACCGTCGTGGCGGGTGCCGCGGCCCTGCTGGATCTGCGGCCCGAACGCGGTGCGCGCTCCGGACAGCTCAGCGGGGTGGCGTTCAATGTCGGCATGGCGGTCGCCGTGCTGGGCACCGCCGCGCTGGCGCAGTACGCGCCCTCGCCGTTGCGCACGCCGTATGTGGTGATCGCGGTGGTCTGTCTGGCCGTCGCCGCGGGGATGCTCGCGCTGCGTGAACCGCACACCGCCCGGGTGAAGGGGCGCATCACCATTGCGAAACCGGCTGTGCCGCAGGAGATCAGGGCAGATTTCTGGTTCTCCGCGATCGGTGTGATGGCGGCCTGGTCGGTGCTGGGTGTGCTGCTGTCGCTGTATCCGTCGCTGGCCGCGGCCGAGACCGGGGTGCACAATCTGCTGTTCGGCGGGGTCGTGGTGGCAGGCACCGCGTTCGCCGCCGCCATGGTCCAGCTCGTCGCCACCCGGATTCCGGCGCGGCGGGCCGCGATCATCGGCGACCTGGGGATGGCGGCCGCGCTGCTGGCCACGGTGCCCGCGCTGGCGACCAGGCAACCGGTCGCGGTGCTGATCGCTGGGCTCGTGCTCGGCGCCACCTTCGGGCTCGGTTTCGGCGGTTCGCTGCGTCATCTGTCGGAGGTCGTGCCGCCGCACCGGCGCGGGGAGACCATGTCGGCCTACTACCTGCTCGCCTATTCCGCGATGGCGTTGCCGACGCTGGCGGCGGGCTGGGCGGCGACCACCTGGGGCCTGGCGACGGTGTTTCCCTGGTTCATCGTGATCGTCTCGGTGGCCTGCGTGCTGGCCGCGTTGCTAGGACTGCGCGGCAGCCGGTCCTCGGCGACAGCGCGATAACGACAACACCGGCCGGTCCGCGGGCGGCCGCCCCGCCGGCGGCGTGGCGGGGGGGCGGTTAAACAAAAACCAACCCACCACTCCGGAAATAAACGGGGTTTGCGGCT
>NZ_JBHXMY010000164.1:10694-10948 GCF_042720195.1 Nocardia sp. NPDC058497
TGGGCCAACCCGATTAACCAAAAACCCGGGCGGGCCGGCGTGGGGCGGCCCGCCCGGCGTCGTGGCGTCTTACGTGGGCCAGCCACCGTACGGGACGGTGATCATCTCCAGAAAGTGCCCGTTGGGGTCGAGGAAATAGACTCCGCGACCGCCGTCGTTGTGGTTGATCTCGTTCACCCCGTGCTGCTGCGGATCAGCCCAAAGGCTGTCTCTTATAAACAACTTACGCTGCCCACGAATAGATATGTGTAGAT
>NZ_JBHXMY010000165.1:0-4458 GCF_042720195.1 Nocardia sp. NPDC058497
GCTCCGGGTGATGACCGGGCTCTCGAAGGTCGAGAGCAAGCGCGCATCTGCAGGAGGCCCCCATGTGTTGTTGTCCGTCGATCCGACCCAGCTGACGCGATACCCCGGCGAACAACCCTGGAGCAATTCATGACCGACTCTGCCCTGCCCGAGAACTGGTCCTTCGAGACCAAGCAGATCCACGCGGGCCAGGCCCCCGACGCGAGCACCAACGCGCGGGCACTGCCGATCTACCAGACCACCTCCTACACCTTCCGCGACACCGACCACGCCGCCGCGCTGTTCGGTCTCGCCGAACCGGGCAACATCTACACCCGGATCATGAACCCCACCCAGGACGCGGTCGAGCAGCGCATCGCCGCGCTCGAGGGTGGCGTCGCGGCGCTGCTGCTGGCCTCCGGCCAGGCCGCCGAGACCTACGCGATCCTGAACCTGGCCAATGCCGGTGACCACATCGTGTCGAGCCCGCACCTCTACGGCGGCACGTACAACCTGTTCCACTACTCGCTGCCCAAGCTCGGCATCGAGGTCTCCTTCGTCGAGGATCCCGACGACCTGGCGCAATGGCAGGCCGCCATCCGGCCCAACACCAAGGCCTTCTACGGCGAGACCATCGCCAACCCGAGCAGCGCCGTGTTCGACATCCCCGGCATCGCCGAGGTGGCGCACAAGGCGGGCATCCCGCTGATTGTCGACAACACCGTCGCGACCCCGTACCTGATCCAGCCGCTGGCCCACGGCGCCGACATCGTCGTGCACTCGGCCACGAAGTACCTGGGCGGGCACGGCGCCGCGGTCGCCGGCGCGATCGTCGACGGCGGCACCTTCGACTGGACCGTGCGCGACGCCGACGGCAACGCGCGCTTCCCCGGTTTCACCGAGCCTGATCCCAGCTACCACGGCGCGGTGTTCGCCGACCTCGGCGCGCCCGCCTTCGCGCTGAAGGCCCGCGTGCAGCTGCTGCGCGACCTGGGTGCGGCGGTGTCGCCGTTCAACGCGTTCCTCATCGCCCAGGGCATCGAGACGCTGAGCCTGCGGGTCGAGCGGCACGTGGCCAATGCCGAGGCCGTGGCGAAGTTCGTCGCCGAGCAGCCGGGTGTCGAGGCCGTGTACTACGCGGGGCTCGAGACCTCGCCCTGGTACGCGCGGGCCAAGCAGCTGGCGCCCAAGGGCGCGGGCGCGATCGTCGCGTTCGAGCTGCGCGGCGGTGTCGACGCGGGCAAGAAGTTCGTGGACGCGTTAAGCCTGCACAGCCATGTCGCTAACATCGGTGATGTGCGTTCTCTCGTGATTCACCCGGCGTCGACCACGCACTCGCAGTTGACGCCCGAAGAGCAACTGGCCTCCGGCGTCACCCCGGGGCTGGTCCGGCTCGCCATCGGCATCGAGGGAATCGACGACATCCTGGCCGATCTGCGCGCAGGTTTCGCGGCGGCGACGACGTGACTGTGAGCACCGAATCGCCGATCACCCGTCCCGCAACCGGTGTGGCCCTGCTGCCACCGCCGGACGGGCGACTCGGCGTGGTCGCCATCGGGGACGTGTCGCTGGAGAACGGCGCCGTGCTCCCCGATGTGCGGCTGGCGGTGCAACGCTGGGGCGAGCTCTCGCCCACGCTCGACAATGTGGTGCTGGTCGAGCACGCGCTGACCGGTGACTCGCATGTCATCGCCAGCGCGGACAACGCGCAGCCCGGCTGGTGGGAGGGCATGGTCGGGCCCGGCGCGCCGATCGACACCGACGAATGGTGTGTGATCGCGACCAACGTGCTCGGCGGCTGCAAGGGCAGCACCGGCCCGTCCTCGCCGGCGCCCGACGGCACGCCGTGGGGTTCGCGTTTTCCCGATCTGACCATCCGCGACCAGGTGACCGCCGAGGCGCAGCTGCTCGATCTGTTCGGGATCGAGCGGCTGGCCGCCGTCGTCGGCGGGTCGATGGGCGGCATGCGGGTGCTGGAGTGGATCGTCGGGCAGCCCGAGCGGGTCGCGGCCGCGCTCGTGCTGGCTGTCGGTGCCAGGGCCACCGCCGATCAGATCGGCACCCAGACCACCCAGATGGCCGTCATCACCGCCGACCCGGATTGGCAGGGTGGCGACTATCACGGCACCGGCCGCGCCCCGATGACCGGCATGGGCCTGGCCCGGCGCATCGCGCACCTGACCTACCGCACCGACGGCGAGCTCGACCACCGCTTCACCAATCAGCCCCAGGGCGACGAGGATCCGTGGACGGGCGGGCGCTACGCGGTGCAGAGCTACCTCGAGCATCAGGCCGACAAGCTCTGTCAGCGGTTCGACCCGGCCACCTATGTACTGCTCAGCGAGGCCATGAACCGGCACGACGTGGGTCGCGGGCGGGGCGGGATCGCCGCCGCGCTGGCCGCGACCTCGGTCCCGTGCGTGGTGGGCGGTGTCGACTCCGATCGGCTCTATCCCCTGCCCACCCAGGCCGAGCTGGCCGAGGGTCTGCCCGGCTGCGCGGGTCTCGAGATCGTGGTCTCGCGCGACGGGCACGACGGCTTCCTGACCGAGGCCGCCGCGGTGTCGAAGCTGCTCACCGAAACCATGCGGCTCGCCCGCGAGAACCGCTGACTCAGTCTTCCGTCGTGCCCGCCAGCAGGGTGACGATCGAGCGGACGTACTCCTGAAGCCGTTCGCGCGGATACTCCTGCGGCTCGTTGACCGCCAGCCTGCCGAGCATCTCGGCGACGGTGAGGGTCGAGTTCGCGAGCAGTCCCGCGTCCATCGCCGACAAGCGCGGTGACATCGCGATACCCACGCGGACAAGGGATTCCGCGCGGGCGAGGATCTCGGCACGGGCGGCCCGCAGTGCCGCGCGATACTCGTCGGGAGCGCTGGCCGGGGTCGCCAGGATCAGCCGCCAGCGCGTCGGATTCGCCAGTGCCACACCGACGAACGCTTCGACCGTCGCCGAGGCGGCGGCGATCGGATCGGTGTCGAGCAGGTTCTCCGGCAGGGTGTCGGCGATCTGCTCGAGGCCGCGTTCGCGTTCGCGTTCCAGCAGGGCCTCGACGAGTTCGGCGCGGGTCTTGAACACCGTGTACAGCACCGGTTTTCCGACGCCGGCCTCCTGGGCGACGGCTTCCATGCTCAGCTCGTGCAGTTCCATCCGGCCGAGCACGGCGAAGGCGGCGTCGAGCAGCTGGGCGCGCCGCTCGTGCGGTGGCAGGCGCGGCGCATAGCGGCGCCGCGGCCGTTGCTCCTGCGTTGCGGTCACGCCCGCACCTCCCTGTCGTTTCCTGGACGATACCCCGGCGGTGGACTCCCGGCATCAATCCTACGCAACCGTTGTATTCATATCGGGTGATTGCTACGGTGGTGTCGTATTCATGTGCGAGGAGCTTCCTCGGCAACTGCAAAGGAGCAGGTGCAATGGCATTCGATGCGTCGACTCTGCGTCGCGACGACTACGGCTTCTTCGGGCCGGATTCGCCCACCTGGAAGGTGTGGGCGGCACCGACCGCACTGATCGGATTCCAGCGCGCGGTCACCCTCGAGCACTTCGATCCGTTCCTCACCGCCGCGGTGGCCGATTCGCACGGAATCTACGACAATCCCGCCACCCGCCTGGACCACACGCTGTCCTACTTCCTGCTGGTCGCGCTCGGTGACGGCCGCACCGCCATCCAGGCCGCCGAGCACCTGATGAAGGTGCACGCGCCGATGACGGGCATCGAACCGATCAGCGGCAAGCGCTACAGCGCCAACAACCCCGACTCCCAGCTGTGGATCCATGTCACCGGATGGCATTCGGTACTCAAGGCCTACGAGATGTTCGGACCCGGCCCGCTGAGTCCCGCCGAGGAGGACCGCTACTGGGCCGAGTGCGTGATCGCCGCCGAACTGCAGACCTGCAAACCCGCGGATGTGCCGCGCAATCGCGACGAGGTGCGCGGCTACTTCGCGCGGGTTCGGCCGCAGTTGTGCGTCAGCGAGCGGGCCGTGCGGGCCATGCACTTCCTGCTGTGGCCGTCGGCGAGCAAGGGCATGACGTTCGCGGTCGGCGGCCGGGCGCTGTCGCTGGCGACGATCTCGACGCTGCCCGCCTGGATGCGCAAGCTCGGCCGGTTCAACCTGCCGGGCATCGTCGACGCGTCGGCGCGTATCCCCTGGAAAGCACTGGTGTGGGCCACCGCGCGCCGCGGCAACCGCGGGCTGATCCTGGCCAGCCCGTACGTCGCGAAGATGACCGGGCAGATCCTGGCAGCCCACATCGCCGCCGACTCGCCGCGAACCCGGTCGACGATCAGCCCGAGCGAAGCCCGCGAGCGCTACGGCAGCACGGGCACCCGCAGCCTGTGGGAGCACCGGGCCCCAGCGATCGCCGAGTCCGCCTGAACGACAGGTCGCCACGGCAGGGGGGCGCGCGGGGGGGGCGGCTGCTGCTGCCCCGCCGCCGGCAGTCGCCGCGTGTCCCCCCCCCCCCCCCCCCCGGCGC
>NZ_JBHXMY010000165.1:4468-10929 GCF_042720195.1 Nocardia sp. NPDC058497
CGACACCGAGGTGGTGAACGACAGCACGTCGACCACCACCACACAAACAGCCCCCCCCCCCAACCCCGCCCGCCCCCGCCCCCCCCCCCTTCTCGATGCGATTGACCCCGGCCCCGGGATCGGGCCGTGTTCACCGAGCGCTATCTCAGCTGACGCCGAGGGTGTTGATGGTGGCGGCGAGGAAGACGATGGCGCTGCCGAGTGCGGTCAGCGTGGCCACGTCGAACGGCTTGCTGCGGACCGCGAGCAAGCCGACCTGCACGGTCGGCAGGCACAGCCGGAACGCGGCGGCCACCAGGGCCGCGCTGCCGAAGATGATCGCGCCGCGCCGCCACCGATCCCACGCGACGAACACGACCGCGACCACGATCAGCGCGCTCACCACGGTCATCGGCAGATGACTGCGCAGGTACTGCTGCCCCGCGCTCAACCGCACGACCCGATGCTTCCCGGTCGTCTCCGCCTTGTTCACGGCCCCGATTGTTCCAGACGCCGGCGCCGGGCGGGCGCCCCGAGCCCGATCGGTGGGGCGAGCCGAGTGCGCGAACCGGGCATGACAGAGTGATGCGCTGTGCTGCACCTGATCTTTCACAACCCCGTGATCCCACCCAACACCGGCAACGCGATCCGGCTCGCCGCGGGGACCGGTTGCGCGCTGCATCTGATCGAACCGCTCGGCTTCGACCTCTCCGAGTCGAAACTGCGCAGGGCCGGGCTGGACTATCACGACCTCGCGGTGGTGACGGTGCACCCCGACCTGGCGACGGCGTGGGCGACCATCGGGCCGGGTCGGGTGTTCGCGTTCACCACCCAGGCCACCACCCGCTTCACCGATGTCGCCTATCGCGACGGCGACGCGCTGCTGTTCGGCACCGAACCGACCGGGCTTCCCGCGGAGGTGCTGACCGACCCGCAGATCACCGAGCAGGTGCGCATCCCGATGCTGCCGGGGCGCCGCTCGATGAACCTGTCCAACGCGGCCGCGGTGTCGGTGTACGAGGCGTGGCGCCAACTAGGTTTCCCCGGCGCGGTATAGCCGACAGCGCTATATCAGCGCTAAAATAGCGCTATGGCTACCATCCAGATCCGGGACATCCCCGACGAGGACGCCGAGGTGTTCCGCAGACGCGCCGAAGCAGAGGGTATGTCGTTGCAGGCATATATGCGGCGGGAGTTGATCGCCGCCGCACGTCGGCGTTCGAAGACCGAGGCGATGGCGGCAATCCGTGAAGCGCTCGAGCGCGATTCGAGCGCGGGAGCCGATCGCGAGTCGATCCTGAGCGCATTGGACGACGCCCGTGGCGAGTGACGAGTACGTGCTCGACGCCTCGGCCGCTTCCACCGCGTTGCTGCGCAAGGACGCCGTCGGGACCGCCGTCGGACGGTTGATCGAGACCAGCACCTGCCACGCGCCACATCTCATCGATGCGGAAGTCGGCAATGTACTGCGCCGCCATGAACGCAAGGGGCTGATCGACCCTGACACCGCCACGATCGGCCTGCGCATGCTGGCGACGATGGTCGATCGGCGCTATGCCCACCAGGGTTGGCTCAGTGAGCAGGCATGGCAGCTCCGCCACACGATCTCGTTCTACGACGGTCTCTATGCCGCGTTGGCGGCACGGCTCGATGTTCCGCTGCTCACCAGCGACGTACGGCTCAGCAAAGCGCCCGGACTGCCGTGCCGAGTCGAAGTGATCGACTGAGTTTCCGGCGTCAGTCGTCGACGTCGAAACGTTTGAAGCGGGAGGTGGCGCCGCCGGTCAATCGGACTGCCGACTTGGCGACGCCGAAGTGCTCGGCGAGGAGTTCGATGGCGGCCTTGTTGGCCTTGCCCTCGACGGCGGGGGCGCGGACGTAGAGGGTGAGGGTGCCGTCGTCGGCGATTTCGACCAGGGGGCCTTTACGGCTGTTCGGTTTGATCGTCGCCCGTACGGTCGGCATCGGTCGCTTCCTTCTTGTGTCCCGCGGTCGGCGAGGTGGTCTCGGCCGCAGGAGTTATCACGGCAGGCGCCACGGGTGCGGTGGGGCGGCGACGGCGCAGCACCGTTCGCAGCACCAGCCAGAGCACGCCGCCGATTACAGCGAGGAAGCCCAGCCATGGGACCGCCTTGCCCGCGAAGACGACCGCGTCGCGCAACCAGTCGACGAGCGAGTTCCAGCCCGCGACGATGCCGTCCCAGAAGTTGTCCGGGTCGCCGGGCGCCTTCTTGTCGTCGGCGGTGAGGGTGATGGTGAGCGTGGACAGGGCGACCTGGTCGTCGAGCGAACGCTTCTGCGCGGTGAGGCTGTCGAGCTCGCCCTGCCTGCTCGACAGCGCCTCCTCGGCGGCGATCAGGTCGGCGGTGTTGGTCGCGCCGGCGATGAGCGCGCGCAACCGGTCGACGGAGGCCTGCAGTGCGCGGATGCGGGCGTCGAGGTCTTCCCACTGCATGGTGACGTCGTCGCGGTTGGTGCTGACCTCGGTGACGGTGCCGATCCCGCCGAGCCCGGTGATGAAGGCGTCGGTCTTGTCGGCGGGCACCCGCACGCTGAGCACCGCGCGCGGCGTGCGGTCGTCGGTCCCCGGCTGCTCGGTGCGGCTGTCGATCCGGCCGTCCATGGCTCGCACCTGCTCGGTGACGGTCGCCGCGGCGCCGATCGGGTCATCGGCGGTGATGTCGACCGACCCGGTGATCACCTCTTTCCGGTTCGCCGAATCCGACTGCGCGGGCCCCTCTTTCGACGGCGCGCCCTCCCGGAACCCCGGCGCCCCCGCGGGCGCCGGCCCCGAGATCGTCGGCGAGGACGCGCGATCGGCCTGACTCTCGCTCGCGTCGTCCCCACACCCGGCCAGGAACAACAGCCCGAACACCCCGACCATCACCACGGCAAGCTTGCGCATGTTCGCAGCGTAGTGCGCGGACGCCGCGAGCGGGCGCAGCTGCTAGAGGTCGGCCGGAAGGATGCGGAACGCGTCGACACCGGGGGTGAGCGGTTCGATCGCGCGGAAGTCGCGCTGGTCCAGGGTGAAGATGCAGTTGGTCCGGTACTTGTCGGCCAGGGCGACGCCGACCGCGTCGGCGAGGTCGAGCCGAAGACCCTCGTACTTGGCCCGGATGAGCTGGGCCGCGGCCAGATCGACATGCTTGAGCTCGGCGAGCCGGTAGCGCCCGTCCAGCATGCGGGCCATCAGTGCTTCGACGACCTGCATCGCCGCCTCGAAACCGAGATCGCGGTGCACGAGATGGTCCAGCTCGGTCAGGACGAGCGGTGAGATCACCAGGGTCTCGGACGCCATGACCGCGAGAGCCTGTTCATGCTCGGGCTGATCGGCGTCGAACGCGGCGAACAGGGCGGAGGTGTCGGCGACGATGATCATCGACGAGCCGACCGCGACTTGATGTGGTCGTAGATCGCCTGATCCATCTCGTCGGCGGTGCGGGCGCGCCCGCTGCGGAACACGGGCAACGGCGCGTCGTTCTTGGGCACCTCGGAAGCGTCGAGCAGCATGGCGATCCCCCGTCGAATGAGTTCAGCCTTGCTGACCCCGGTCGCGGCAGCTTCGGCATCGAGCCGGACCTCCAACTCCTCGGGGAGGTACACGGTCGTCTTGATCATGCCACATATGGTACCACCCGTAAACCGTGAAACCGCTGGTCAGCGGAGTCGGTATGCGTGGCGTTCGGCGGCGGCCAGGCGGTTGTCGAGGTGGGGGTGGGTGGCGAGGAAGGCCGGCATCTCGGCGAGGTGGCTGGTGGGGCCTGACACCTTCGGAGGGGCGTGCACGAGTTGCAGGACGTAGCGGAAATCGTCGAGATAGCCGAGGTCGACGACGACGCGGTCGGCCAGGTATTCGCAGCGTTGCGACAGCCGGGGCCGAGTCACCAGCTGGGTGGCGGCCAGGGCCAGGGCGAGTGCGGAGCCCCAGGGGCCGAGGAGGAGGGCGAGTGCCGCGAAGAGCAGGCAGGCGGCGGTGCCGTAGGCCAGGACGGCCGGGGCGAGGAGCAGCGTGGTCGCGGCGGCCGCGCCGAGAGAGGAGTAGCGCAGGGCCGCCATCACGCGGTTCGAGAGTCGCAACAGGCGCGGGTGCAACGGGACCATCAACCAGTCCGCCGGCGCGAAAACAGCGCGTACCAGCCACCCGAAGGGCCACCGATACCACCGGATCACCGACCGCCAGGTGGCGGTGCCCTGCAGGCGATGTCCGAGCTCGTGGGCGAGCAGGGCTTCGAGCTGACGCTCGGTGAACGCCTCGACGGCAGGCCGGGTGACACAGACATAGCCGCTGGCGTTGACGGCTCCGTTGACGGCATCGGAACGCATGACCCACACCGTGGTCGTGGCGGCGGGCAGACCGGCGGCATCGGCGACATTCACCCACGCGCGATTCACCCGGTCGTGTTCGTCCGGCAGGTTCCGTTCGGACGACAGCGCCATCACCCCCAACATGAGCCGTTGCCAGCCCAGCACCACCGGACCCGACGCAGCCCACAGCACGGCGACCAGCACCGCGACCCAGTTCGCCAGCAGCGCTGCGGTTCCCACCAGCAGCCAACCGCTCAGCACGAGCGATGGCAGCGAAGCCAGCAGATCCGCCACGGCCCAGTGGTAGCCCTGCCGGTAGGTCACCGACAGTGTGTTCGGTTCGGAGTGCGACATGTGGCCCCCACGATTCGATGCTCCACTTCCTTGATACCGCAGTAGCCCGGGGTTGTCCGGTACCGATTCGGCTGTCGGTCAGCGGAAGTCGCGGGAGCGGGCGACGATGGTGAGGTCGAGGTGTTCGAGCTGGTCGGCGAGGAGGCTGGCCGCGCCCTCGGCATTCTGGACGCGGCCGCGGATCAGCAGGGCGGTGGCATTCTGGGCCAGGCGGCGGTAGCGGGCCCAAAGACCCACCGAGCAGACGACATTGACCATGCCGGTCTCGTCCTCGAGGTTGAGGAAGGTGACGCCGGCCGCGGTCGCGGGACGCTGCCGATGGGTGACGGCGCCCGCGACCAGGACGCGAGTGCCGTCTTCGACGAGCAGCAGGTCGGCGGCGGGGACCACGCCCAGCGAGTTCAGGTGTGCGCGCAGGAATTCGGTGGGATAGGTACCGGGCGAGATGCCGGTGGCCCAGACGTCGGCGGCGGCGAGTTCGAGTGCGCTCATGCCGGGCAGGGACGGGGCGACGGTCGCCGGGCCGGTGCCGGGCAGGAGGTGGGGACGTTCGCCTGCCGCTGCACCGGCGGCCCACAGCGCCGCCCTGCGCACACTGCTGCCGCGGTCGTCGACCAGGACGTCCAATGCGCCTGCGGTGGCGAGCGATTCCGCCTGCGCGACGGTCAGTTCCACCCGGCCGGTCAGGTCGAGCATCGAGACGTACGGGCCCGAGGCGGTGCGCTCGGCGACGATGAGGTCGGCGAGATCGGTGCCGATGTGGCGGACGCCGGACAGGCCGAGCCGGATCTCGGTGCCCACGTTCCCCAGGGTGGCCTCGACCAGGCTGGCGTTGATGTCGGGCCCGTGCACACGCACACCGTGGCGGCGGGCGTCGGCGACCAGCGACTGCGGGGAGTAGAAGCCCATCGGCTGGGCGCGCAGCAGTCCGGCACAGAACGCGGCGGGATGGTGCAGCTTGAACCATGCCGAGTAGAACACGATCGAGGCGAAGCTCTGCGAATGACTTTCCGGGAAGCCGAGATTGGCGAAGGCGTAGAGCTTCTCGTAGATGCGATCCGCGACCTCGCCGGTGATCCCGTGCAGCTCACGCATGCCTTCGTAGAGACGGCCTTTCAGCCGTTCCATCTTCTCCGGTGAGCGTTTGGAGCCCATCGCCCGGCGCAGCTGATCGGCTTCGGCGGGGGTGAACCCGGCGACGTCGACGGCCATCTGCATCAGCTGCTCCTGGAACAGCGGGACGCCGAGGGTGCGTTCGAGTGAATTCTCCAGCGCCGGATGGTCATAGACGACCGGCTCTTTCCCGTTGCGTCTGCGGATGTAGGGATGCACCGAACCGCCCTGGATGGGACCGGGCCGGATCAACGCCACCTCGACCACCAGGTCGTAGAAGGTGCGCGGCTTCAGACGCGGCAGTGTCGCCATCTGCGCGCGCGATTCCACCTGGAACACCCCGATCGAGTCGGCGCGCTGCAACATCTCGTAGACGGCGGGTTCGGCGAGGTCGAGCGCGTGCAGTTCGACCGTCTCGCCCTTGTGCTCGCGCACCAGGTCGATCATGTAGTGCAGCGCCGAGAGCATGCCGAGACCGAGCAGGTCGAACTTGACCAAACCGACCGCGGCGCAATCATCCTTGTCCCACTGCAAGACGCTGCGCCCCGCCATTCGCGCCCACTCCACCGGGCACACGTCGGGGTTGGGCCGAGCGCAGATGACCATGCCACCCGCGCGGATGGCCCTCTGACGCGGCAGGCCGGCGGGGTCTCCCGCCCGTGCGAGCACCGGCCCCGCGCGATCCGGGGCGGTCTGCGCCGACACCC
>NZ_JBHXMY010000166.1:0-7386 GCF_042720195.1 Nocardia sp. NPDC058497
GTCTGCTCGGGGTGCTCGGGCCCGCGCTGCGCACGCGCAGGTACCGGGCGCGATTGCGCGGGGTGGAACACCGTGGGGTCGTGACGGCGGCGATGGTCTACGACCACCTGCCGATCATCGACGTCTTCCGCCGGGTCGACGACGACACCGTGCTCGGTTTGATGGACTTCCGTGACATGCCGGAGCCGTACTTCTTCGTCCTGGCCCGCGACTGACGCTCAGGGGTGGTGCATCGCCGCGATCAGGGGTACTCATGAGGTATGGAACGGCTGGTCGAAAGGACGGCAGGCCATGGCTACACACCACGATCCGCATGTACACAAGTTCCCCGATACCGAGCGCACGTTCCGTTCCCACGCGGGTGAGTCCATCCAGGACTCGCTCAACTGGCCCGGACTGTTCCTCATCGGTGTCGGCATCGTCTTTCTCGCCGCGACGCTGACCGCCGCGGGATCCGGCTTCGTCGGGTGGGCAGTGATCGCAGGCCTGATCTGTGGCGTGTGTTTGCTGTCGGGAGTGATGATCGTGCTCGCGGAGCATCGCCGGATCAAGCTCGGTGAGGGACTGCACCTGAGTGACCCGGGCGGCCACTGAGGTGACCGGCTGGTCCTCGCCCGGGCAGCCCCGTCTGCCCGGGCGATAGTCGTTTGCGTCAGGCCCGGCGGGATTCGAGGGCGTCCAGGCTCGTCGCGGCCTGACCCGAAAACCGATTGGACCACTGTCCATCTTTGGCGCAGTGTTGACGCTCATGAGCGAACATCCCGCCCAGCGGCGCACTCTCGCGGTGCTTGTGGCCGCCCAGATATTCAGTGGAGCGGGCCTGGCCGCAGGCATTACCGTCGGCGCGCTGCTGGCACAGGACATGCTCGGGTCGACCGGACTGGCCGGATTGCCCAGTGCGATGTTCACCGTCGGATCGGCGGCGGCCGCGGTCGCGGTCGGGCGGATCTCGCAGCGCGCCGGACGCCGAGCGGGGCTGACCTTCGGCTACCTGATCGGCGCGCTCGGCAGTTTCGGGGTTGTCGTCGCGGCGGTCACCGGGAGCATCGCGTTGCTGTTCGCGTCGTTGCTGGTCTACGGGGCGGGCACGGCGACGAGCTTGCAAGCGCGCTACGCCGGCGCCGATCTCGCCACCCCGGCGCACCGGGCACGCGCGATCAGCACGGTTCTCGTCGCGACGACGGTCGGCGCGGTCGTCGGTCCCAATCTGCTGCACCCGATGGCCGATCTGGCCACGGCGTGGGGAATTCCGCCGCTGTCAGGGCCTTTCGTGTTGTCGGGTGCGGCATATCTGGTCGCCGGGATCGTGCTGTGGGTGATGTTGCGGCCCGATCCGCTCGTGCTCGCCCGCAGCATCGCCGTGTCGGAACAGCCCGCCGAATCGGCCGGCACGTCTGCCGCGAAGACGTGGTCGGGGCCGATCGTGGCCGGGGCGACGGTGATGGTGGTGACCCAGCTCGTCATGGCCGCCGTCATGACGATGACGCCGATCCACATGCAGCACCACGGTCACGGAGTCGGGGCCGCGGGCTTCGTCATCGCGGTGCACGTCGCCGGGATGTATCTGCCGTCGCTGCTGTCGGGCCTGCTCGTCGACCGGTTCGGAGCCGGGCTGGTCGCCGTGGCGGCGGCAGTCACCCTGGTCGCGGCGGGGCTGGCCGCCGCCCTCGCACCGCCGAGTTCGGTGATCGCACTGGCAGCCGCCCTCGGCCTGCTCGGAGTGGGCTGGAATCTGGGCCTCGTCGCGGGCACCACGATGATCGCCGACGCCACCCCGGTCGCGACCCGCGCTCGCACCCAGGGCACCGTCGACGTGGGCATCGCCATCGCGGGCGCGGGCGGCGGACTGGGATCGGGGCTGATCGTCGCGGCCGCCGATTTCCCCGGCCTGGCCTACCTCGGTGCGGCGATCGCGCTGCTCATCGTCCCGGCGTTGGCGTGGAGTACGCGCCGCTCGCGGGTGCTGGAGGAGGTTCGCCCCGTCGACGCCCAGGTCGACGGCTGACCCGCGGTGGGACCGGCGGCCATGCGATGATCTGCCGCATGAAAGGTCAAGCGAACACCCCGCGGCTGCTCGGCTTACTCGGTGGCGTCGCTGTCCTGCTGCTGATCACCAACTGGAGCCCGATGCGTGCCGTCGCCTACGGCGTCATCTGGTCGGTTGCCGCCGTGGTTCTCGTCCTCCGGGACCGGCGCCGCTCCGCCGGGAAGGCAGCCCCCGAACCGTGGAAATAGACGGGAGCTGAGTGCCAGCGAAACGCCTGGACTCGGTGCGGGGCCGACCCTAGGATCGGCGGATCATATTCGGGCAGTGGGGGGATTTGTCGTGTCGACCGTACTCAGGGGCGCGAGCTGGGTCGTGTCCTTCGTTCCGCTGCTCTCGATCGGATTCCTGACATGGCCGCTGTTCGCGGTCCTGGCGGTGCGGGCGAGGTCGTGGCCGGTGGCGGGCGCCGCACTCGGGTATCTGGGGTTGCTCGTCCTGGCGCTGTGGACGTTCCAGACCCACGACACCGTGTTCGACATCAGCCTGTTCCTGCTGATGGTCGGTGGCACCGCACACGCGGTGCTGGTGCGGCACTTGTGGTTTCGTCGGATCTGGCGGCGGCCCGCGCCGGTCGAGGCCGACGTCGTAGCGATCGACTTCGCCATGGTGTCGGCGGGCGGTGTCGCGCCGGAACCTGTTCTCGCCGAACCGGTCACGGTCGAGGAACCGGTGCAGCGGCTGCTCGATGAGATCGATGAGCTCGTCGAGGAGAGCATGCGCGACGGCGAGCCGCAGGTCGGGTACGACTACGACGATCCGACCTACCCGGACTGCCCGAACCCGTACTGCGACGAGCCCTGGCACGGGCTCGCGATCACCACGCGCATGGAGCGGATGCGCACCTACGGCGAGGTGGACGTCGACTACGACTATCGCGACGACGACAGTCCCGTGCTGTGTCAGGGATCGGCGTTCGAGGGGGAGTGGGAGCAGCCGTCCCACGAGGTGACAGCCGATCGGTGGGAATCGGAACGGGCTCTCCCGCCGCCGGATCCGGAACCCGATCCCGTGGTGGCGCTGCGCGCTCGCGCCGACACGCTGTGGATGGCCGTCGCTCGGCCAGCGGTGCTGATCGTGGTGGCGAGCTGGCTGCTCGCGATGGTGTCGATGTTTTTGACGCCCGCGCAGTGGCGCTGGCTCACCGTCGTCGTCGGTGGAATGGCACCGATGTGGGCAGGCTGGCTGTACGGGCGCGAGAAGCGACTGTTCCCGGACGGGTATGCGCGGAAAAGGTTGCGGGCGCGGCGATCCGCTCTGGCGGCGGTCGTGCTGATGATGTGGGCCGGGTGGCTGCCGATGCGATGGGCGTGGGAACCACCGCTCGACCCAGCCGGCGGATACTTCGCCCTGGTCATCGCGTGCGCGGTGGCCTGTCTCGGGCATGCCGTCGTGCAGATCGGCCGGGTCCGCCCGGTAGCCGGTGCATCGCTGAACGACCTGACCGAGACCGATCCGAAGGCGCACGGCGAGAACCTGGTGGTCCTCGGCTTCGGCTGGATGCTGTTCGGGCTGCCGATCACCTTGCTGTTCTGCTGGATCCTCGGGTACTGGGCGTACCAGCCCGGCGCGATGTGGGCGGCGGTGGCGGTGAACGCGGTGCTCGTGCTGGCCTTCTTCGTCGAGTCGGGCGCGGTGAAGATCCTGACGAAAGCCCGTGACGAGGGCGATCTTCCGATGATCGTGTTCCTCATGATCGGTGTCGGCGCACTGCTGGTCTGGTCGCTGCTGCGGATCGGGTCGACGCAGTTCCAGCCGTGATCTGCGCCGGTGCGGGAGGATGGGCTGGTGCTGATCCGCATCGTGGGAACCGGGTTGCCCGGCTCGTCCTGTCACCCCGCCGGCGCCCCTGCGTACACGAACATCCATGTCGGCGTGCAGCGCAGGAACCGGCCGGAGGAACTGCTCGACCTGCAGCGCGGTGACGCGGAGTCGGTCACCTGGACGCTGGAATGCTCGGTCGACGGCGCCGATGTGCGTGGCCCGTATGTCCAGGGTGGCCCCGGTGCCCGGTTCGTCTACCTCAGCTGGGGCACCGTCGACGATGCCGGAACCTTCGCGATGTTCCGCCGGGCGAAGCTGATGCTCGCCGACGTGCCCACCGAGGTCATGGCGGCGGCGACGGTATCCGGTGTCCTCGAAGCCAGGCTCGGACTGACCGACGCCACCGGAAACCCGGTGTGCGCGAGGGTGAAACCACCGGCCATCCGGTGGACCGCGGAATCTCAGGCGGGAACAGCTTCGCGGTCGGCACCGTCGAACGGGGGATAGCTGTCGCCGCCGGTCTGCTCGGCCGCCGCGATATAGGCCGCCAACGCGTCGCGGGACCGCGCGAGCCGGTCGATCTGGTCGGTGAGGCGCTGCATCCGTGACTGCATCGCAGCCAGGAGGTCGGGGCAACCGGGCAGCTCGGGGACTTCGCCTTGGGCGCAGGGCAGCAGGTAGGCGATGTCTTCCGACGACAGGCCCGCACCGAG
Organism: Nocardia sp. NPDC058497; assembly: GCF_042720195.1. Taxonomy (NCBI): domain Bacteria; kingdom Bacillati; phylum Actinomycetota; class Actinomycetes; order Mycobacteriales; family Nocardiaceae; genus Nocardia; species Nocardia sp. NPDC058497. The sequence goes on from NZ_JBHXMY010000166.1 coordinate 4,522, forward strand.
CAGGTGCCGGATCTGCGTCACCCGCAGCACGGAATGCTCGGGGTAATCGCGATTGCCGTTGGCACTGCGGTCGGCCTCCAGCAGCCCCTGGGCCTCGTAATAGCGCAGCTGATGGGCGTTGACGCCCGTCCGATGACTCAGTTCCCCGATTCGCATCGAATCCCTCACTTGACCTTCACACCGGTATCAACGTTGACGATGCTCCCATGAACAACACCACCGACACACCTGTGACCGTCATCGGACTCGGCCTGATGGGCCAGGCACTCGCCGGCGCCTTCCTCGCCGCCGGGCATCCCACCACCGTCTGGAACCGCACCGGCGCCAAGGCCGACCACCTGGTGACCCGAGGCGCGCGACTGGCGCCCACGGTCGGCGACGCGCTCGCGGCGAGTCGGCTGGCCATCGTCTGCGTCACCGACTACACGGCAGTGCGCGAACTGCTCACCGCGAGCGAGGTTTCGCTCGACGGCACGACCATTGTCAACCTGACCTCGGGCGATTCGGCCCAGGCCAGAGAAGCCGCGCGGTGGGCCGAGCAGCGCGGCGTGCGCTACCTCGACGGCGCCATCATGGCCATCCCGTCGACAATCGGAACCGCCGAGGCCGTGATCCTGCACAGCGGGCCGCAAGCGGACTTCGACGCCCACCGGCCCACACTCGAAGCGCTCGGCGGCGTCAGCTATCTGGGCGCCGACCACGGGCTCGCGTCCCTGTACGACGTGGCGGGCCTGGCCATGATGTGGAGCGTGCTCAACGCCTGGCTGCAGGGCACCGCGATGCTGCGGACCGCCGGTGTCGATGCCACGACCTATGCGCCGTTCGCGCAGCTGATCGCCACCGGCGTGGCCGAGTGGCTGCCCGGCTATGCCGAGCAGATCGACCGCGGGGAGTTTCCCGCCGAGGTGTCGGCGCTGGCGACCGATGCGCGAGCAATGGCACACCTGGTCGAAGAGAGCGAGGCACTCGGTGTCAACGCCGAGCTACCCAGGCTGATCAAGGCGATGGCCGACCGGTCGATCGCGGCCGGGCACGGCGACGAGCAGTATCCGGTGCTGATCGAGGAATTCACCAAGCCTTACAACAGCTGACGGTTATCGGTTTGCCACTCGAATCCGCTGGGCGGCAGACCGATTCGTGATCAGGCGAGGGTAGCCAGCAGCGCGGGTAGTGCCGTGCCGATGGGTTCGCGGATCACCTCGTCGGCGAGCGCGTCGTAGGGCGTCGGCTCGGCGTTGACGATGATCAGCCGCGCACCGTGCTCGGCGGCGATGCCTGCCAGCGACGCGGCGGGCTGGACCTGCAGGCTCGTGCCGACGGCGATGAAGACGGTGCACGCCTGCGCGATCGTCATCGCCTGACCGAGAACCTCCGGATCGAGCGCTTGACCGAACATGACCGTCGCGGTCTTGAGGATGCCGCCGCAGCGCAGGCACGCCGGATCGTCCTCGCCCGCCGCGATCCGGTCCAGCGCGGCCTCGGTGGTCGTGCGGTCCTCGCACGCCGTGCAGACCACCGCGCGGGCATTGCCGTGCAGTTCCAGGACCTTGCGGTCGGGCAGACCGGCGAGCTGGTGCAGCCCGTCGACATTCTGGGTGATCACCCGCACCGCCACTCCGGCCTCAGCCAGGGCGGTGACGGCCCGATGCGCGGCATTGGGCTCGGCGCGCCAGGCCGGATGTTCGCCGCGCATGAGCCAGGAGCGGCGGCGGATGTCGGGGTCGCGCATGTAGTAGTCGTAGGTGACCAGTTTCTCGGCGTCGGGATCGCGCTGCCACAGGCCGTTCGGCCCGCGATAGTCGGGGATTCCGCTGTCGGTGGAGACACCGGCGCCGGACAGGATCGCCACGAGAGGTCGGCTGGTCATGGGTTCAGCGTAGGGCAGCTGGGGGCTCCCCAATCTGGCTATGGTGCGCTAAAGTCTGCCTGGAATCAACAGCGGAAGGTGGCAGACGATGACGGCGACAGCGGTCAAACAGCAGGTGCTCGAACTCGGTGGGGCGTTCATGCTCTCGCGCGAGGTCAGGGACTTCGGGGACACGGTCGGGGTGCCGGGATTCCACGGCACCTACACGCGTGGGCGCGGCGGCGTCCTCGGTGATGTCGACGCCGATGTGGTCTCGGCGGCCTTCGGCTTCTTCGAACCCGGATGTATCCGTGCCGCATGGGAATCGGTGCCGCTGCCCGCCGCCGACGCGGCCGCGGCCTACCTGGCCGCCTGTCACGACTTCGGGCGCCGCAAGCTCGCCGGCTTCGACGAGGCCGACGCCGAACGCCTCGCCGAACTGCTGGCCCGCGTCGTCGATGCCGCGCCCTCGGCGGGGCTGCCGTTGTTCGCCGGCTGGCGCGCGATGCCGCTGCCCGCCGACGGCAGGGCCGCGCTCGTGCAGGTGAGCCACGTCCTGCGGGAACTGCGCGGCGGCCTGCATTTCATCGCCGTGACCGCCAACGGGCTGACCCCGCTGCAAGCGATCCTGATCGCGGGCTCCCCGATGTCGGACGGGCCGACCCACGCGCGCCTGCTCGGCTGGTCCGAGCCGTTCGAGGAGGTCACCGACGAGATGCGGGCGCGCTGGGACGCCGCCGAGGCATTGACCGACGAGCTCATCGCCCCCTGCTTCGAGGTACTCGACGCCGACGAGCGAGACGAGCTGGCCACGCTGCTGACCGCGGCACACCGGGTGATGCTGGTGCGCTGACTCGCCGAACCGAGGACGTCGCGGCCGCGGCCCACGATCAGCAAGTCCCCGGCGCCCCTGGCGGCCCGGGGGAAATCGGTGTGGGCCGCCCACCCCCCCCCGCCCGCGCCCGCGGCGCCCCCCCCGCGCGGGGGCTCCCACACAAAAGCGGCGCCGGGAGCGGGTA
>NZ_JBHXMY010000166.1:7396-10896 GCF_042720195.1 Nocardia sp. NPDC058497
GGCAAGTCCCCGGCGACCGTTTCGCCGAGGTGAAAAGCGGTGTGGGCCGCCGACGCCCGACGCCCGGCGCCGGCGTCGCCGCGCTCGTGCGTGTCCTCGACGACATCGGCTCGCAGGTCAGGGCATACTGCGACCTGACCCAGCCAGCTCAGCGTGGCATCCGGTGCCGCGCCGCGGAGAGGACGACGCCGATGTCCGACGGAGGTTCCTGCACCGATCAGTCCGCCGCTCCCGACGAGGAAGGCGCGGCGGGCAACCACATCATCCGGATCGCGTCCGTCGCGGCGCTGGGCGGTCTGCTGTTCGGCTTCGACAGCGCGGTGATCAACGGCGCGGTCGCCGCGATCCAGGACGAATTCGGTGTCGACGACGCCGTTCTCGGCTTCGCGGTGGCCTCGGCGCTGCTCGGTGCGGCCGCCGGTGCGATGACCGCGGGACGTATCGCCGACCGGATCGGCCGGATCAAGGTCATGAAGATCGCGGCCGCGCTGTTCTTCCTCAGCGCGGTGGTGACCGCGTTAGCGCCCAGCGTCTGGATCCTGGTGATCGGGCGCATCATCGGTGGCCTCGGTGTCGGCGTCGCCTCGGTCATCGCCCCCGCCTACATCGCGGAGACCTCACCGGCACGCATCCGCGGCAGACTCGGATCGCTGCAGCAGCTCGCGATCGTGCTCGGCATCTTCCTGGCACTGCTCGTCGACTACGTCTTCGCCGAGATCGCGGGCGGGGCCAGCCAGACACTGTGGTTCGGTCTGGACGCCTGGCGCTGGATGTTCCTGTCGATGATGGTGCCCGCGGTGGTGTACGGCGTTCTGGCGTCGACGATTCCGGAATCGCCGCGCTACCTCGTCGCGACCCACCGTATCCCCGAGGCACGCACGGTGCTGACGCTGCTGTTCGGCGAGAAGAACCTCGAACTGACCATCGGCCGGATCGAGGCCAGTCTCGAGGGCGATGTGAAGCCGTCGTGGAAGGACCTGCGCCGACCCGCGGGCGGGATCTATCCGATCGTCTGGGTCGGTCTGCTGCTGTCGGTGTTCCAGCAGGCGGTCGGCATCAACGTGATCTTCTACTACTCGAATGTGCTCTGGGAGGCAGTCGGATTCGAGGAGTCCCAGTCGTTCCAGATCAGCGTGTTCACCTCGGTGGTCAATATCGCCACCACCATCGTCGCGATCATGCTCATCGACCGGATCGGGCGCAGGCCACTGCTGCTGACCGGTTCGATCGGCATGACCGTCACCTTGGCCACGATGGCGGTGTGTTTCGGCACCGCCGACCAGGTGCCGAATGCCGAGGGTGTTCTGGAGCCGCAGCTGACCGGCGCGAGTGGTCCGATCGCGCTGGTCGCGGCGAATCTGTTCGTCGTCTTCTTCGGCATGAGCTGGGGTCCGGTGGTGTGGGTGCTGCTCGGTGAGATGTTCCCGAACCGGATCCGCGGCGCCGCGCTCTCCCTCGCCGCGGCCGGGCAGTGGGCCGCGAACTGGGCGATCACCGTGTCGTTCCCGAGCCTGAAGACCTTCTCGCTCGGCTTCGCCTACGGCATGTACGCGGCGTTCGCCCTACTGTCGCTGCTGTTCGTGTCCCGGTTCGTGCCCGAGACCAAGGGCATGTCGCTCGAGGACATGGATGCCGCGACCGGAGTCGGGCGGCCCACCTCGGCCGTGTGATCGCCTACGGGCGCACCATCTGCCGATAGTCGGCCGGTGTCGCGCCGACCGACTCCCGGAACGCGCGGTGGAACCCGGACTCGCTACCGAAACCGCAGGCCGCGGCGATCGCGCCCATCGACTGGTACCGCTCCCGCTGCAGCAGTTTCTTGGCGCGATCGATCCGGATCTCCCTGATGCGGTGGGCGATACCGCCACCGCCGACGATCCGGGGTCGAAAAGGGAAGTGAAGCACGAGGTCACGATCGGTGCGACGGTGCCGGGCCCGAAGGCTTGGGCGGTCAGCGAGCGGGTGTCGGTGACCGAGACGCTGCGGGTCGGGACCTGCACCACCATTTCCTCGAACGTCGACGTCCAGGTCGCGGTGTAGGGGCGGGTGCTGTCGAGGAAGATCAGCGTGCCCGGCTCGGCGTGGACGGTGCGGCCGTCCTGTTCGAGCACCGCCTGCCCGTCGAGGGTGATGACGCCCAGGATGCAGTCCTCGGTGTCGGCCTGCAGGTCGGCGGGGCGGCGGCGCGCACGCTGGGCGTCGGCCCTGACTCTCGACAGGCCGACGGAGTTCTCCAGCGTGGCGAATTCGATCCGGGCGTGGAAGTCCGCCGAGGTCATCGGATCGACCTGCATTCGGGCGTACATCGCGCAGATGCTGTCACGCCAATAGTCGAAAGCCTCCTGGGCGGAAACGCTCTCGGTGCTCAACACGAGGGGAGACATCTGGTCGGCCATGGGTCACAGTATCCAACGAGCAATCGTGTTGTCCCCCGATCGTCATCACCTCCACGGCGGGGTAAATTTCCCCCGATCCCTGACCAGAAGGTGAGTATCCACGTGTCGCACTCCACCACCGATTCCGTTCCGGCCGGGCTCGGCCGACGGGAAGTTCTGGCCGGCGCGGCAGGCGTTGTCGCCGGTATCACGCTCGTCGGGCTGACGCCGGCGGCGGCCGTGCCCGCCGAGGTGCCGAAGTTCGCGCCACGGGCGGGCCGCGACGCCCGGATTCTGATCACCGGTGACGCCGGAACGGGCAGCCGCACCCAGTGGGCGGTCGCCGACGCCGCCCGCGCGTTCCATGCCCGCGAGCCGTTCACGATGGCCGTCGGCCTCGGCGACAACATCTACGAATCGGGGCCCAACGGTCCCGACGACGTGCAGTTCGCGACGAAGTTCGAGGATCCCAATGCGGGACTGGACTTTCCGTGGGCGATGGTGCTCGGCAACCACGACACCTCCGGTGTGTTCCCCGGTGACGGCGGCTGGCTGGTCCGCGGCAACCACGAGGTCGAGTACCACGCGAACTCGCCGCGGTGGTGGATGCCGAGCCGCTACTACTCGGTGCGGGTGCCCGAACAGAACCCGGTGGTGGAGTTCTTCGTCCTCGACGTCAACCCGCTCGCGGCCTACATCCCGCCGCTGCTCGACCCGTACTGGTCGGTCGACGGGCAGTACATGAACGAGCAGCGCGCCTGGCTCGACCGTGCCCTGGCCGAGTCCACCGCGCAGTGGAAGATCGCCTGCACCCACCACCCGTACCTCAGCAACGGCCCGCACGGCGACGCGGGCAACTACGAGGGCCTGCCGATCGAGCCGCTCAACGGTGTGCACGCCAAGCGGTTCTTCGAAGATCATGTGCTGGGCAAGGTGTCGTTCCTGCTCTCGGGCCACGACCACACGTTGCAGGTGCTCGAACCGACCACCGCGTCGAAAGGCACCCGCCAGATCATCTCGGGCGCGGCGGGTAAAACGGCGAGCGGCCACGCCGAGGCCGGATCGGGACACCCTGCCCTGTACGAAACCCAGCACGAACTGGGCTTCATGGTCATGGATCTGTCC
>NZ_JBHXMY010000167.1:0-10814 GCF_042720195.1 Nocardia sp. NPDC058497
CCGCGCGCTGACGCGCCCCCCAATCTATCTGCAATAACTGCGTCGCTCGCGGGGGGGGCTTCCGTGGGCACCACCGAACCCGAAGTCCAGCAACGCCACTCGGGCATCATCGACCGCGCATACAGGTCGTCGCCGGGGACGGCATTGCCGCGCGTTCTCGGGTGCTAACCCTGGTACGGGTTGACCTCGAACTGGGCTTCGCCGGAATCGCCGATGTGGTTGGCGTTGACGGTCACCCAGCCGACGAAATTGCCGAAGCCCGGTTGGAAGATGGCGGTCGGGCCGCCGTTCATCCACACGCCGGGTCCGCTCGCGTGGACGTCGAACGTGCCGGTTTCCTGGGTATCGAGATTGCGCCAGTGCAGGGTGACGGTGAGGCTGCACGAGCCGACGCCGAGCATGTTGGTCGTGACGGTGAAGCCAGCCGAGCTGGGATAGGCATTCCCGTTGATCGACGTATCGACAATGGCGACGCACGGCCCCTGCGTCAGCGAATAGATGGTGTTGAACTTGCTGCTCGCCGCGGCGGGTGCGGCGGTAGCAACCGCCAGCGCGACTGCGCCGGAGGTGACAGCGGTGATGGTGAACGCGGACTTGACGGCACTCATTGCTGACCCCACCAGGTTGTTGGGACGATCGTGCTGACGTACTGCTGAGTCAACGTACCAACCAGGCGCTGCGGACAGCTGCAGATTTCCCGGATCAGCGGTCAATAGCAGGGCGTACGAACGGATTTGCCACTTGGCGCTAGCCGGGTTGCGGCGCCGGAGGTGGGTCTGCCTCGCCATCGGCGTCGCCGCTCTCGGCCATGCGCCAGATCTCCCGGCCGGTGAGTTCGGGAAAGGCGGTGCTGAGCAGGACGGCGGTGGCGAAGCGGTCGCGGGATCGGGGGTCGAGGATCGAGCTCGCGTGGCGCAGCGCTTCGGCGCGAGCGGCGGTGGTGGCGATACGCTCGGCGAACTTGTCGGCGCGGATGCTGGCTCCGCGGGACTGCCAGAACAGCAGTGCGCTGGCCGCACCGGGCAGCACACCAGCGGCCACGGTGGCGAGGCCCTGCGGATCACCGGGATCGCCGCCGAGCAGGCCGTACATCACGACCCCGATGGCGATGATGCCGCACACCAGTGAGGCGATGGTGGACAGGCGTTGCTGTCGCAGTGCGCTGTGATGGTGCTCGATGTCGAGCGCGGAGCGTTCCCGCGCGGCGGCCTCCAGCCAGTCGGTCTCGACCTCGGGTTCCGTCTTGTCGCCCTCGGTGATCGTCTTGCTGAGCTGTTGGATGTGGTTGCGCGAGCGCCGCGCGTCGAGAAGCTGGAGCGCGGCCGCGTAGGCGGCGCCCAACGTGGTCGAGCTCGCCGCGAGTAGTTCGACGGGCATGATCCCGCTCATCTTCGAAAGTCCCCTTCCCACCCTGCCGAGGGCAGGTCCGGAAGGGATCCTACGGCGGCCACAGTCGGCATGTGCAAGGTGCTCGGCAAGCGAAAGGTCCACCCCGCAAAGCCGATTCGGCCATGCCGTGCTCCGGTCAGCGCAGTGCCGGGATGACCTCGCGTTCGAAGAGTTCGATGCCGGAGGTGTCGTAGGCGGCTTCGGGGAAGTTGGCGATGGCGTAGCCGAGGCCGAGATTCTTGACGGCGGTGAGGCGTTCGATGATCTGCTCGGGGGTGCCGACGGTGGCGCTGGTGTCGAACTGTTCGTGGACTCGGGCTTTGGCCTCGTCGGCGCCGAGGAAGGGGGTGAAGCGGTCGATGATGGCCGAGAGGCGTTCCTGGACTTCGCCTTCGGTGCTGCCGACGACGGTGTTGAAGTTGGCGCTGCGGGTGATCGCGGCGAAATCGGTGCCGACCTCGGCGCAGTGCTGACGCAGGATCTCCGACTTGCTGGTGAACTCCGCGGGCTCGCCGCTGAAGTTGGTGTAGTTCGCGTACTGCGCGGCGATCCGTAGCGTCTTCTTCTCGCCGCCACCGGCGATCCAGATCGGGATACCGTTCTCCTGCAACGGCTTCGGGTGCACGATGGCGTCGTCGACCTGGTAGTGCTTGCCGTCGAGAGTGGCCCGCCCGGTCTGCCAGGCCTGGCGGAAGATCTGCACGCCCTCCTCGAGGCGGCCGAGTCGCTCACCGGCGGGCGGGAAGCCGTAACCGTAAGCGCGCCACTCGTGTTCGTACCAGCCGCCGCCGATACCCATCTCCACCCGGCCGCCGGAGATCAGGTCGACGGTGGCGGCAACCTTGGCCAGGTAGGCGGGGTTGCGGTAGCTCATGGCGGTACACATCTGCCCGAGCCGCACGCGGGAGGTGGTCGCCGCGAACGCCGACATCAGCGTCCACGCCTCGTGGGTGGCCTCATCGGTGGGCACGGGCGTGGTGTGGAAGTGGTCGTAGACCCAGATCGATTCCCAGTCGGCGCCCGCGTCGAACCGCTGGGCGAGGTCGCGCATCACCGCCCACTGGTCCGCCGGTTCGATGCCGACCAGATCGAGCCGCCAGCCCTGGGGGACGAAGATGCCGAAGCGCACGGGTTTCTCCTCGGTGTGTTGACGTGTCCTGCCCACATTTCCCACTGCCGCGCACCGAGGCAACTGTTGAACGCGCGCCGCGCTGAATCCCGGACCGGCGGTTATTCGCTTGGCATCGCAGCCGCGAACGGCCATGCTGGCATGGGTATGAACGATATGCGACAACCACGCCTTGGCGTGGACTTCGGTCGGGTCATCCAGGGGGCGGCACTCGAGCCGGGCGCCGCGGACACGGTATTCCTGTCCGGCGGCTTCGCCGAGGCGATGAACACACCGCCCACGCCCGACGCCTTCGACGTTCTGGCCCGGCTGGTGACCCGTTTCGGCGGCAACGCCTGGGTGATCTCCAAGTGCGGCCCGCGGATCGAGGAGCGCACCAGACAGTGGCTCGACCATCACGACTTCGCCGCCCGTACCGGCATCCCCCGTGACCACCTGCGCTTCTGCCGCTCCCGCGCCGAGAAGGCCCCGCACTGTGCGGAACTGGGCATCACCCACATGATCGACGACCGCCTCGATGTGCACCGGGCACTGCGCGGCCTGGTGCCCCGGCTGTACCTGTTCGGCGCGCAGGCCGAGCCTGCCCCGGACTGGCTGTGCCACACGCCCGACTGGCGGTCGGTCGAGCGCGTGGTCGGCGCCGATCTCGACGCCGCGGGTCAGGCGTTGGGGTCGCCGTAGGAGGCGGCGATGTCCTTGGAACTGGGCCAGCGGCTGTAGGTCGGCGACTGTGGCCAGCCCTCGGGGCTGTCCTGCCATTCCTCCTGCCTGCCGTAGGGGAGTGCGTCGATCAAGCCGAAGGTGTAGGCGAGCTGTTCGGTGCCGCGGCCGTCGGTGTGCCAGCTGCGGTAGACGGTGTCGCCGTCGCGCAGAAAGGTATTCACCGCGAAGCCCTCGCCGGGGCCCGCGCCCATGTCGGCGCCGAACGGGCTGTCGTGGGTCGAGTACCACGTCATCGTGTTGCCGACCCGCCGCTTGTAGGCGAGGACCTCGTCGATCGGGCCCTGCGTGACGATCACGAAACGCGCGTCGTAGGCGGCGAGGAAATCCAGCCGCGCGTACTGGGCGGTGAGGCCGGTGCAGCCGGGGCACTGCCAGGTGTTCCCGTCGGTCCACATGTGGTGGTAGGTGATCAGCTGGGAGTGTCCGTCGAAGACCTCGGCGAGCGAAACATCGCTCCCGTCTTCGGCTTTCAGCGTGTAGTCGGGCAGCTGCACGGCGGGCAGGCGCCGCCGTTGAGCGGCGACGGCGTCGAGTTCGCGCGTCGCGGCCTTCTCCCTGATTCGGAGCTTGTCGATTTCAGCCTGCCAGGTATCGCGATCGACGATGGTCGGTAGTGCGGTCATGCGGACCACTCCTTCAATGTGTACGGCGTGCACATTTGATATGTTCACACCGTACACCTCGTCGGAAGGGAGTTCAACAGTTGGCCTACCACCACGGCGACCTCGCCGCCGCGCTGGTCGAGGCCGGGCTGGAGCTCACCAGGTCGGGCGGTCCCGACGCGCTGACGATCCGCGAGGTCACGCGCCGTGTCGGTGTCACGCCGAATGCCGCCTACCGGCACTTTCCCGACCGGCAGGCGCTGCTGCGCGCGGTGTCGGCCGCGATCGAGGCCGCGATGGCGACGGGGATGGCGGCCGACCGCGGCTTGGCCGCGCCGCGGGAAAGCCTGCGCGCGGTCGGCCTCGGCTACATCGGGTTCGCGCTGGCTGAGCCGGGCTGGTTCGCGGTCGCGTTCTTCGGCGCCGGCGACACCTCGCCGGAGTCGGTCCTCGCCTCGCCTGCCTATCTCGCGCTGGCCGACGCGCTCGACATGATGGTCCACATCGGCGATCTCGCGCCCGCGGCGCGCCAGGCCGCGACCTGGAGTTGCTGGTCCACGGTGCACGGATTCGCCGAGCTCGCCCTGCGTGGGCCGCTGCGTCACCTCGACCGTGCCGAGCTGTGGCAGCTCGCCGAACAGGCAGTCGACACGATCATCGCGGGGCTGCCGCGAATGGTGTGATAGGGGTCACTGTGACCAGTGGTACGTCTGCGTAAAGATGAAACGTACGGGCTCCGCATGTATTCTGCTGGTAGAAGGGTGTGCCCGGGTGGGTACTCCAGGCGATCTGCATCGGCGAAGGCCTGCAGCGACTGCGAGGAGGTGGTGTTGCCATGCGCAGCGAACCCCCCAGTCGAAGGCCGCGCGGCGTCGCCCCTTCGTCCTCTCACTGATTTCCGGCCGATTTCGGCTGTGCGTGACGGTCGTGGCGGTGGACGCCCGCGGTGTGCAGCACCGTCTCCCGATCCACTCTCGTAGCATCCACGCGGCCCCGCCGCGGGTATGCGCGCTGTCGCGCCAGAGGACTGTCCCATGTCGCAGATCGATGTCATCGAAGCACGTCACGTAACCGCCGATACCGTTGTGCCGGAAGCGGATTCGCCGCGCACGGACCAGTCCGTCGTCGCCGAGGATCACTCGGTGACCGAGGCGCTGGAGATCCTGTCGGAATCGGTGCGCCACCTCGTCGAGACCCACCGGGTCGACGGCGCGATGGACTGGCTCGACAGCCGCCCGCCGCACGTCATCGCCGACGCACTGGCCCGGATGGACGCCGTGCAGGCGGGCGTGGTGTTCCGGCTGCTCGACAAGGATCGCGCGATCACCGTGTTCGAGGAACTCGAGCCGGTCGATCAGCAGCAGATCCTGCAGGGCCTGCGCGAGAAGAGCTTCCGCGATCTCGTCGAGGCGATGGACCCCGACGACCGCGCCCGCATGCTGCACGAGGCCCCGGCCAAGGTGGCCAAGAAGGTGCTGGCGGGGCTGAGCCCGCGCGAGCGCCGGATGACCGCCGCGCTGCTGGGCTACCCGGAGGGCTCGGTCGGCCTGTACATGACGCCGGAAGTCGTTGCGCTGCCGGACAATCTGACCGTCGCCCAGGCGCTGAGCTGGGTGCGGGCCAAGGGCGCGAACGCCGAGACGGTGTACACCCTGCCCGTCGTCGACTGCGGCCGCAGGCTCACCGGCATCGTCGAACTGCGCGAGCTGGTGCTGCACGCGCCGGAGGCGATGGTCTCCGAACTCGTCGTCACCGAACCGCCTTTCGTGCGCGCCACCGACTCCGCCGAGAAGGCCGCGCGTCTGATGAGCTCCACCAACGACATCAACCTGGTCGTCGTCGACAGCGAGGACCGGGTCGTCGGGCTGCTCACCATCGACGACGCGATGGAGGTGCTCGAGGCCGCCGACAGCGAGGACGTCGCCAAGCAGGCCGGTTCGGCGCCGTGGGAGGGCCACTACATGGCCGCCAAGGTGTTCCAGTTGGCGCGCTACCGGGCGCTGTGGCTGATGCTGCTGCTGTTCGCCGCCACGCTGACCGTCAGCGTCACCGACGTGTTCTCGACGACCCTCGAGCAGGCGGCGAGCCTGGCGCTGTTCATCCCGCTGCTGATCGGCGCGGGCGGCAACGCCGGGGCGCAGGCCGCGACCGCGTGTGTGCGTGCGCTGGCCGTCGGCGAGGTGCGCGTCTCGGACCTGTTCAAGGTGATCTGGCGCGAATGCCGGGTCGGGCTGGTGCTCGGCAGCATGCTCGCCGCCGCCGGTCTGCTGATCGGCACACTGTTCGTCGGCCCGAAGATCGCCGTCGTCGTCGCCATCACGCTGGTCATCATCTGCGGCTGGGCCGCCACCATCGGCGGCACAATGCCGTTGCTGGCCAAGAAGTTCCGCATCGACCCGGCCGTGGTGTCGGCGCCGATGGTGACCACCCTGGTCGACGCGACCGGGCTGATCATCTACTTCACCACCGCGAAGCTCGTGCTCGGGATCTGAGTTCAGCGCGGCGGGAACAGGGTGAGCACCTGGGCCATCACGTCCTTGGCGACGTCGTCGGTGGCCGCGACCACCTCGACGATCGGGATGCGCCTGCCGAACGCGGTGGACTCGGCCGGTAGTTCCGGGCCGACGGCGGCGGTGTAGATCGGGATGGAGCGGTCGTAGACCGAGACCGAGCGGTGCACCGTCCGGCCGTCGATGTGGTCTTCGGTGCTGTTGGCGGCCAGATATTCGGGGACGCGGTACTCGTAGCCGACGGTGATCTTCTGGCCGCGGTAGCTGAACAGGCACTGGGTGAGGCGCTGCTCATCGGAGGCGACCGTGCCGGCGAGCTTGCCGCGGACCGTGCACGGGTCGGCGCCGAGCAGCACGGTCGGCACGGTGTCGGGGGAGGTGCCCTGGGGTGGTGACTGCCGCCAGCGCTCGATCATGCCGGGAAGCAGTTCGTCGGCGACGGTGCACGGGTTCCTGCCTGGCGTGGACAGGCCGAGGTAGAACGCGGCGCCTGCCGGGAAATGGGCGGTCGCACCGCAGGCGCGTGGCTCGCCCGCATCGCGGTCGGGGACCAGGCGCACGGTCACGTCGCCGAGCTGTTTCGTCACGCCCCTGCCGCCCGGGGTGAGCCGGGTCAGCAGGGTGGCGTGCCAGGTCAGCGTCGTGCTCTCGCCCGGTGTGGCGCTGCCCAGAATCGCCCGGCACGAGTCCAGGCCGACGGTGACGCTCTTGATGTCACCGAGGTGCCCGATCGCCTCGCGCGGCAGCACCGCGCACACATCCACCTGGCGCGTCGCCTGGGCCACCTCGTCGCGTTGCTGCTGGTTCTGGGGAACCTTCGACCAGAACTCGGGAGGCTGGGCCGGGATCACCGGGGCGGGCGGTGGTGGCAGCGTTCCGTAATCGGGAGCCTTGTCCGCATCGTCACCGCAGCCGGCGCAGACAAGCAACGCGGCGGCGGCCAGCACCATCCTGCGATACATCGGCACCCCTGTCCTCGGCGGACCCGGGCCGGACCAGCACCCGATTCACCGAGTCTGCCCGCGCGGGCAATCCGGCCGCAAATATTGCAGACGGGTCGTTCTCAGAACGTTGTGACCGCCGCGGGCGTCAGTTCAGCAGGGGCAACGTCTCGCGCATGATCTTCTCGGCGACGGCGGAATCAGTGGTGACCGAGACCGTCGGCACCCTGGGCCCGAGCAGGGCATCGGTCGCGCCCGCGGCGAGAGGCGGGCCGACGACGGCGGACAGGGACACGAGGCCTGGCTGCGCGCCCGCCGTATCGAACCGGTACACCTGCCTGGCGCCGACGGTGAACGCGGGCAGATCGTCGAGGATTGTGCGTTCCTCGTTGTAGTCGTAGGTGATGATCGCGTCGTGGCCGTCCACGGTCAGCTTGCAGGTGGTGATCCGCTGATCGGCCACCGGCACCCGGACGCCGAGGAACGGGGCGACAGCGCACGGGTCGGCGCTGGTGACCACCGTCTTATCCGAGTCGGGCGAGCTGCCCTGCGCCGGTTCCGTACGCCACTGCACCAGCGCGATCCGCAGCAGCGCCTCGGTCGTCGCGCACGCGTCCCGCGGCGCTCGCACGCTCATCGACAGATCGGCGCCGGACACGAACCGGGCCCACGCCTGACAGCTTCCACGCACCTGCGGGTCGTCGGACTGTGCCGGTTCGTCGTCGAACAGCACCCGCACATCACCCATGGCCTGCTCGGTCACCGGCGCGTCCATCGTCGGCTCGCCGGAAAACATCACCCCGGCAGTCCAGGTCGCGTCGATCCCGGTCGGATGCCCGTCCACGGCGACATTGACCCGGCACTGATCCGGCCCGACATTGTCCACCGCCCGCACCTGCCCCAGCCCACCGAGCGCCGCCCGCGGCAGCAGCGCACACACATCGATCGCCCGCACCTTCCGCAGCACCGCGGTCTTCTCCTGATCGGAAACCGCCGCGGTGGACCAGAACCCACCCCGCGGCATGCCGTCGCCCGTCGGCTCGCTCTGGCAGGCGACCAACGTCATGGCCGCGGCGGTGAGCAGCAGCGTCCGTCGCACGGTGAGCTCCTTTCGATTTCAGGCTGAAGGGAAGAGTTCGGCGGTGTGTCCGAGGACTTCTCGGAGGACGGCTGGGTCACGCCCCATCAGATTGACAACCGGTACTCGTGGGCCCAACGCGGAGTTCGTGGGTCCGGCGGGGGTGAGGGGGTCGCCGAGAATTGCGGCGTACCAGGCAGTTTCGGTGGTGCTGCCGAGGTCGTAGCCGGGGTGGTCGTTGACGACGAGGATCGGTTTGCCGCGGGCGACCAGGGCGGTGTTGTCGTAGGCGTACTGGAGGTCGACGATGGTGCCTTTGTACTCGAACATGCAACCGTGCAGGAACTGCTTGTCCAGTGGTGTGGAGATGTCGAGCTGGGTCAGGACCGCGCACGGATTCGCCACGGCGACCGGGGTTTTCGGGGTGTCGGGGGAGGTGCCGACCGGTGGCTCGGTGCGCAGCAGTTCGAGCGCGCCAGGCAGGGCCGCATCGTGGGCGGCACACGGCTGGGCCGCGATCGGGGCGCTCACATGGACGAAGAGCCCGACCGTCGCGGGGAATCGCGTCCATGCCGTGCAGGTCCGGATCTTGCTGTCCGGGGCCGGTTGCGCATCGCGTTCGGTGTGGACGGTGGCATCGCCGATCTTGGTTTCCGTTGTCCCGCTGGAAGGTCCGAGCGGGTCACGTGAGGTGGACAATGACCATGTCAGTCTCGTCTTCTTGCCGATCTCGGTGGAGTCCAGCTCGGCGGCGCAGGTATCGGGAGCGGACGCTTCGACCGTCATGATGGTGCCGATGCCGTCCAAGGTGGCGCGCGGAATCAACGCGCAGGTGTCGATGGCTCGGACGGATGCCATGACCGCCAGATACTCTGCGTCGGTGGTCGGCGCGGTCGACCAGGAGACGGGTGTCCGGACCGGGACCGGTCGTGGATCCTCACAGGCTGTCGAACCGAGCAACAGCGCCACCGGAACGGCGGCTCCCATGAGACGGCGAAACACTGAACGATCCCCCCTGCGGTGATGGCCGTCCGGCGTGGACGCGCGAGCCGCAGTTTGCCGGGTACCGGGTGTGAATGCAAAGCGCGGGAGTGGCCGGATTCACCCGGCGACGGATCCCCGCGCGCATGGGGCGAATCACTGGCGATGCGATGGTGGCGTGGAGGCGGTCGTGGCGCACAATAGGGGCCGCGTGTGTGGTGCGGGTGTTCGGTCGAGGAGGCCGGGTTCGGCGCGCCGCAACACAAGCTGTTGTGTTTACTGGAGTTGTCACCCACTAGGAGTAGTGTTCAGGGTGAACGGGCTCGCGCACGGCGGCGGTGCGGGTCAAGGGTCTGGCGGAAAGGTGTGGAGGCGGAATGAAGCTCATCGATCGGGTAAGCGCCATCAATTGGAATCGGGTGCCCGATGAGAAGGATGCCGAGGTCTGGGATCGCCTGACCGGCAACTTCTGGCTGCCGGAGAAGGTGCCGGTGTCCAACGACATCCCCTCCTGGAACACCCTGACCGCCGACGAGAAGCAGCTCACCATGCGGGTCTTCACCGGCCTGACGCTGCTGGACACCATCCAGGGCACCGTCGGCGCGGTCTCGCTCATCCCCGACGCGCTCACCCCGCACGAGGAGGCGGTGTACACCAACATCGCGTTCATGGAGTCGGTGCACGCCAAGAGCTACAGCTCCATCTTCTCCACCCTGTGCTCGTCGAAGGAGATCGACGAGGCGTTCCGCTGGTCGGAGGAGAACCGCAACCTGCAGCGCAAGGCCGAGATCGTCCTGTCGTACTACAACGGCGAGGACCCGCTCAAGCGCAAGGTCGCCTCCACGCTGTTGGAGAGCTTCCTGTTCTACTCCGGCTTCTACCTGCCGATGCACTGGTCCTCGCGGGCCAAGCTGACCAACACCGCCGACATGATCCGCCTGATCATCCGCGACGAGGCCGTGCACGGTTACTACATCGGCTACAAGTATCAGAAGGGCCTCGAGCTGGTCTCCCAGGCCGAGCGCGACGAGCTCAAGAACTACACCTTCGAGCTGCTCTTCGAGCTCTACGACAACGAGGTCGACTACACCCAGGACCTCTACGACGAGGTCGGCCTCACCGAGGACGTCAAGAAGTTCCTGCGCTACAACGCCAACAAGGCCCTGATGAACCTCGGCTACGACCCGCTGTTCCCCAAGGACGACTGCGACGTCAACCCCGCCATCCTCGCCGCCCTATCGCCCAACGCCGACGAGAACCACGACTTCTTCTCCGGCTCAGGCTCCACCTACGCCATCGGCAAGGCCGTCGAGACCCAAGACGAGGACTGGGCATTCTAAGCGCGCCGGCCGCAGGTGATATGAATTCCTGGTGCGCATCAAGATCGGCGAATCCGCCCAGCCCATTCGATCCATCCTGCTCGTAGCTGGAATTGGAATCGCCACTCTGGCAGCCGGATGC
>NZ_JBHXMY010000168.1:0-10813 GCF_042720195.1 Nocardia sp. NPDC058497
GCGCGCCTTCGAGCAGGGCGGTCAGCGGCAGCAGGAACAGCCCACCCGCCGTGAGCTGCCACCCGGCGAAGGCGATGGGACCGACTTCGGGCGGACGACCCCAGCGTTTGGTGAGCGTCAAACCCAGCGCCAACGAGGCCGCGCTCGCCAGACCGGCCGCGACGCCGACGGCATCCAGCGCCGCACTCGGCCCGAGCACCACCAGCCCCACCCCGGCGACACCGATCGCACCCCAGGCCAAGCGCCAGGCCGACGGGCTCTCCCCCAGCACCAGCACCGCGAGCACGGCGACAACCAGCGGTTGCGCCGCCGCAAGCGTGGCCGCGACACCACCGGGCAGATGTTCGGCGGCGAGGAACAGCAAGGGAAACGGCAACCCGATATTGAGCATCCCGAGCACCGCGGCCTTCCCCCGCCACGCGCCGTGCGGCAGGGTCCGGGTCAGCGCGAGCGCGATCAGCCCGGCGGGCAGCGCCCGCAGCAGACCGGCGAACACGGGATGTCCCGGCGGCAGCAGTTCGGTCGTCACCACATAGGTCGTGCCCCAGGCCGCCGGCGCGAGCGCGGTCACCGCGGTCCGCGACAGCCTGCCGCCGTGGCCCAGGGAAACCGGCTGAGCCACTGGTGTTCTCATGGACTCCATCTCACCGCGCGCTGATCGATGAATCCAACACATGTTTGTCACCGCACCAATCGTGATTCACGATGGATCCATGGAGCTCCAGCAGATGCGCTATGTCCTGGCCGTCGCCGAGACGAACAGCTTCACCCGGGCCGCCGAACGCTGCCTGGTCGTGCAGTCCGCGCTGAGCCACCAGATCGCCCGGCTGGAACGGGAATTGGGCGCGAAGCTGTTCGAGCGCACGAGCCGTCGGGTGCGGCTCACCGCGGCCGGGGCGGCCTTCCTGCCCGCTGCCCGCCAGTGCCTCGACGCGGCCGAACGGGCGGCGGCGGAAGTCGCGGCCGCTGTCGGCGAGGTGCGGGGCAGGCTCGCGGTCGGCCTGATCCCGACGGTGGCCGCGGTCGACCTGCCCGCCGCGCTGCGCGAGTTCCGCGCGCGATATCCGCACGTGCGGATCAGTCTGCGGGTGGGCGCCAGTGAGGACCTCGCCGACCAGGTGGAGCAGGGGACGCTCGATGTCGCCTTCCTCGGTCTGCCGACCACCGTGCGACCGCGCGGCGTGGCGGTCCATGAACTCGCCCGCGACAGACTCGTCGCGGTGGTCGCACCGACCCATCCGCTGGCCACCGAGCCGACGGTCGACCTGCGCAGGCTCTCGACCGAGGTCTTCGTCGACCTGCCCGCCGGCACGGCAGGGCGGATCCAATCGGATCTCGCGTTCGCCGCGGCGGGCCTGACCCGCGACGTCGCCTTCGAGGTGACGACCGCGGACTACATCGCCCGCCTCGTCGGGCAGGACCTGTGCGTGGCCATGATGCCCGCCGCGCACGCCCCGCACCTCACCGGTGTACGGACCGTCGAAGTGATCGATGCGCCGACCAGGGTCGAATATGTCGTCTGGAACCGGATCGGTCGCAGCCCCGCGGCCACTGCTTTCCTTGCGGCACTGGAGATCCCGATTACGGAGGATTGACGCGGCCGATCACGCGAGGTCGGTGCGTCGTTCACCGGGCGCGGGTACCGTCGGTCAGATGGCCGACACCACCGCTGCTGCCCGCGTCGAGTCCATCGGCGCCGACTTCTTCGACGATCCGCACGCCCACTACCGGCGCTGGCGCGCCGCGGGCCCGGTCCATCGGGTCCGTTTCCCCGACGACGTCGTCCGCTGGGTCGTCGTCGGCTACGCCGAAGCCAGGGTGGCTTTGGCCGATCCCCGGCTGCGCAAGGACATGGCCACCGCCGCCGCGATCCTGGACGACAAGCGCCGCACGATTCCGACCGATCCGAATGCGATGGCGCTGCTCACCCACATGCTCAGCACCGACCCGCCCGGTCACACCCGCCTGCGCAAACTGGTGAACAAGGCGTTCACGACCCGTCAGGTCGCCGCCCTGCGCCCCCGGATCGAGCAGATCACCGAGGAGCTGCTCGACGCGATGGCAGACACCGATGAAGCCGACCTCATGGAGGCATTCGCCAATCCGCTTCCGGTGACGGTGATCTGCGAACTGCTCGGCGTCCCGTTCGACGATCGCGACGATTTCCAGGCCTGGACCAGGGCGCTGGTCGGCGTCGTCGGCGAGGCGGAGGAGCACCGGCCCGCCGCCGCGGCCGCGATGGCCGGGTATCTGTCGGAACTGGTGCGCGCCAAGCAATCCCAGCCCGCCGACGACCTGCTGTCGGAGCTGGTGCTCGCCGACGACGACGGCGACCGGCTCACCGATCGCGAACTGGTGGCGATGGCGTTCCTGCTGCTGGTCGCCGGTCACGAGACCACCGTCAACCTGATCGGCAACGGCGTCAACGCCCTGCTGCGCAGCCCGGATCAGTGGAAGGCGCTGTGTGCCGACCCGGCAGCCGTGCCCGCCGCGATCGAGGAGTTCCTCCGCTTCGACGGCCCCGTCGACATGGCCACCGTCCGCTTCACCGCTGAGCCGATCACATTGGGCGGCACCGAGATTCCCGCGGGCGAGATCGTCTACGTCGCGCTGGCCGCCGCCAACCGCGACCCCGCGCGCTTCACCGACCCCGACGCCCTCACCGTCGACGGCCGCCCCGCCGGCCACCTCGCCTTCGGCCACGGCATCCACTTCTGCGTCGGCGCTCCCCTGGCCCGCCTCGAAGCCGAGATCGCCTTCACCGGCCTGCTCCGCCGCTACCCCGGCCTGCGCCTGGCCGAATCCGCCACGACCGTCCGCTGGCAGACCAGCACCCTCATCCGCGGACTGCTCGAACTCCCGGTCCGCGTGCGCTGAACCGCCGGCTCAGAACAGGCTGGTCTGGGCGGGTCGTGGCGCCGCGGTGATCGTCGCGTCGAGCTCGATCCGGCGACCGATGAGCCGGGTGTCGTTGACCAGCACCAGTTCACCGGCACCCGCTTCGTCCACGCAGGCGATGGTGTGCCCGTGCGCGGTGACCGCGTCGATGACGTATTCGCCGGAGTCCTCGGTGAATACGATGGCCTCCGGGAAGCGGCCACGCGCGAGGATCGTGGCATAGAAGTCCCGGCCACCGGACCACCCGGTGTCGGTGCGCGCGATGTCGGCGGGCAACGCGCCTGCCGCATGCTCGGCCGCGTCGGCGACGGCGGCCTCGAGGGCCGACCACGGCCGCAGCGGTTTGGTCAGGATGCGGGTCTTCGTGACACCGGCGACCGCCTGCCGCAGCCCCGCCCGCTCCGACACCACCCGCTCGAGCTCACGCACATGCAGCCCGTCCGGCGAATCGGTGATGAATCGCGCCACCAGCGCCCCCTGCTCGAAAAGGCGACGCTGACGCCGCGACGCCGAGGCCGTCCCGACCTTCGCCATCCCGTCACCGAAATACGCGATATACAGGTGATGCGGCTGCGCCACATAGTCACGGACCTGCTCGGGCAACGCAGTGAGCGGACCCCGATGACTGTGCACCACCGACCACCCCTCCGTGATCCGGCACTGCGCACACTGCTTGCCGCTGTCGACCCGCGCCCGCCGCGGACACGCCTGCCGCCCCCGCCGCCCGCCACCGAACCCGTGATACCCGAGACAGAACCGCCCCGACTCGGTCACCCGGAACGCCAGCCGGGTGCCGATGCCCGGCAGCAACTCGGAACTGCCGTCCGCCCGCATCAGCTCGTAGCACCACCGCCCCTGCTCATCCCAGCGTGTCCCGCAATACAGGGCGGAAGAGGTCGCGCTCATCCGTCGAACCTACTGAACGCGCACCGGCTCCCGCCGCCCGGACGACGGAAAGACCCCCGACCGAGCCGGCCGGCCGGCGGCACATCCTCACCGCGTTCGTGCGGTCGGGTCTCGAGTGAGGCGGCGGAAGGGCTCGATCAGCTGGTCCAGGTAGCCGACCGGATAGTCGGGATGCGCTGCCATGCCGAGCTGTTCGGAGGTGAATCGGCGGCGCGGATCGTAGCTGTAGGTGCGCAGCAGGTGATCCCAGAGCAGGGTGAACAGGCCGAAGTTGACGTCGCCGACGCCCGCCCATTTGAGGTGGTGGAAGCGGTGGCCCTCGTTGAGGGCGAGCACGTACTTCAGCGGTCCGACGCGGTAGTCGGCATTGGAATGCTGGAGCAGGAGCTGGATGGCCACGGCCAGGGCCAGGGCGGCGGCGACGTCGACCGGAAGGCCGATCAGGATCAGCGGGGCCACACCGGCGGCCATCTCGGCGGTCTGGTGCAGCGGGTGTTTCATCAGGCCGTTGAGGCCGTAGAACCGGGTGACGCTGTGGTGCACGGCGTGGAAGCGCCACAGCACGCCGATCTTGTGACTGGCCAAGTGCACCACCGTGATTCCGGCGTCCGCGATCAGAATGGCGAGGACCACCTGGAGCGGGAACGTCCAGTCACCCGGCCACAGGTTCGGGGCGGGCACGATCGCGGCGAGCAGCGGAATCACCGCCACGCTCACCAGGATCAGCGTCTCGTTCACGACGGCGTGCACACGGTCGCGGGCACTGTCGGCCTTGGTGCCGTTCCAGGTCGGATCGTAGGGGATGACGCGTTCGACCGCGAACGAGGTGGCGATCGCCACGGCGAGTACGAGCAGCAGCCAGGGTTTCGGGGCGTTGGCGGCGGCGAGGGCGATGCCGATTCCGTTGAGCCCCACCAGCATCAACGGCACGTATCCGTACCGGGCAAGACGAGCGATGTTCATGCCCCTCAGCCTGGGCGCCGGTCCCCCGTCGGCGCTTGAACGATTCGGCTGCCGCCGACGTCCCAGGCCACGGCGCTGGTCAGGGCCGACGGCGGCAGGCCGAAGATCTCCCGGCAGGTCCGGGTGAGATGCGCGCTGTCGGCGAAGCCCGCCGCGTGCGCGATCGTGGTCAGATCCTGCCCGTCCTGGGCCAGGTGGACCGCGTTCATCAGCCGCAGCCACAGGATGTAGCGGCGCAGCGGCAGCCCGACCTGGGCGGTGAACAGGTGGGTGAGCCGGCTCGCCGACAGGCCGACGGCCGCGGCGACCTCACCGGGGCGCACCGGCCCGCGCGCCACCATCGCGGGCAGCGCGGCCACCGCCGCCACGACACCCGGATGCCGCGCGGCGACGGCACCACCGCCCGACGTCGCGAGCGTGATCAGCAGACCATCGACGAAGTCCGCCGTCGAGGTGGCCGGTCGGGCGGGATCGCGCAGGGCGGGCCCACCGCACCACCCGGCGATCCCCACTCGGCGCACCGCACTACGACCGGCCGCGGAATCGGGGTCGAGGAACACGACAATCCCTGTCGCACCGCCGGTTTCGACGCGGTGCTCGGTGTCGGGCGGAATGACGATCTCGACCCCGGTGTGTGGTCGGCCGTCTCCATCGAGCACGGTCACCGGCGCGTCGGCCACCACGATCTGCACGGCGTGGTGAGCGTGGCCGCGCGTGCCGCCGATCGTCCCGGTGAAGGCGAGGACGCCGGGACGGATCAAGGCCCCGGCACCGCGCCACGCGGTCTCGCTCACGCCGGATACCCGGCGCCGGGCACCCGACGTGTCACTGCCGGTAGGTCGCCAGGAAGCGGCCGATGCGTTCGATGATGGCCTCGAGTTCGTCGGCGTGGGGCAGGGTGACGATGCGGAAGTGGTCGGGGCGCGGCCAGTTGAAGCCGGTGCCCTGGACGATGTGGAGTTTCTCCTGCAGGAGCAGGTCGAGGACGAACTTCTCGTCGTTGTGGATGGGGTACATGTCCAGGTCGATGCGCGGGAAGGCGTAGAGCGCGCCCTTGGGCTTGACGCAGGAGACGCCGGGGATGGCGTTGAGGGCTTCCCACGCGCGGTCGCGCTGTTCGCACAGACGCCCGCCGGGGAGGGTGAGGTCGTAGATGCTCTGATGTCCACCCAGGGCGGCCTGGATCGCTTGCTGGGCAGGCACATTCGCGCACAGGCGCAGACCGGCCAGCATGGTCAGGCCCTCGAGGTAGCTCGCGGCGTGCTGGGTGGGACCCGAGACCACCAGCCAGCCCGAGCGCAGACCGGCGGCGCGGTAGTTCTTGGACAGGCCCGAGAAGGTCAGGCACAGCAGGTCGGGGGCGAGCGAGGCGATGGCGGTGTGCTCGAGGTCGTCGTAGTAGATCTTGTCGTAGATCTCGTCGGCGAAGACGACCAGATTGTGCCTGCGGGCGATTTCGAGGATCTCGCGCAGCACCTCCGGCGGGTACACCGCACCGGTCGGGTTGTTGGGGTTGATGAGGACGATGGCGCGGGTGCGGTCGGTGATCTTGGCGGCGATGTCGGCCAGGTCCGGGTACCAGTCAGCGCCTTCGTCACAGAGGTAGTGCACCGGGGTGCCGCCGTTGAGGGCGGTCGCGGCGGTCCACAGCGGGAAGTCGGGGGCAGGGACGAGGACCTCGTCGCCGTTCTCGAGCAGCGCGGTCATCGCCATCATGATCAGCTCGGAGACGCCGTTGCCGAGGAAGACCTCCTCGACGTCGACATCGTCGACACCAAGGGTCTGGTAGTACTGCACCACCGCGCGCCGGGCCGAGAGCAGGCCCTTCGACGACGAGTAGCCGGTGGAGGTCGGCAGCGTGCGGACCATGTCCTGCAACAGATCCGGGGGCGCGTCGAAGCCGAAGATCAACGGGTTGCCGGTGTTGAGCTTGACGACGTGATGCCCCTCGGCCTCGAGCCGGGCGGCCTCCTCCGCGACCGGACCGCGGATCTCGTACGACACTCCCGACAGCTTGCTCGACTGCTTGACCTGCATGAACATCCCTCCGAACTGTGGTTGCCGCACACACTACTTGGTATTTCCAAGATTTCACTTGGTTTTTCCAAGCTCCTGGTTAAGGTAGTGCATGTGTCCCGCCGAAGCTACGACCACTACTGCGCTGTCAGCCGCGCCCTCGATCTCGTCGGCGACCGGTGGAGTCTGCTCGTGGTCCGCGAGCTGTCCGCCGGACCCCGCCGCTACAGCGACCTGTTCGCCGACCTCCCCGGCATCAGCACCGACATGCTCGCCACCCGCCTCAAGGGCCTCGAACGCGACGGCGTCATCATCCACCGCCGCAACGGCATGCGCTCGAGCTACGAACTGACCGACACCGGCCGATCCCTGCGCCCCGTCCTCGACGCCCTCGCCGCTTGGGGTATCCCGCTGCTCGGCGACCGCACCCCGACCGACGCCGTGCGCGCGCACTGGCTGGCGTTCCCTCTGGGCCGCATGGTCGCCGCGATCGTTCCCGAGGGCACAGTGACCATGCACATAGGCGAGACTGTGCTGCACTACGTGATCACCGCTGAGGGCGTCACCCATCACGACGGTCCCGCACCATCGCCGGACCGGGAACTGCGGCTCGACCTGGCCGAGGCCACCGAGATCGCCACCGGCGCACGGTCGCTCACCAGCATCGTCTGAGGATCGCCCACCGGTCCACTGGAGACAGTGGAAATCTGGTGTCGGACTGCTCGAGTAGCTTGGGTGCTCGTGAGCGCGACTCCTGTTCCGAGACAGCCGGTTCCGCTGTGGTGGACGTCGATCATGGTGGTGTCGGCCGGGTCGACGCTCGGGTGTTGCCTGTGGGCATTATGGGCTGACGTCACAGCGTTCGACGATGTCGAAACCACGTTCTGGGCCGGCATCGCCGCGGCTTTACCGGTGGCGGTGTGGACCGTAGCGGCTCTGGTCGGTCTCGTGCGGTACACGAGGTGGTGGCGGCTCGGACTTCTGGTGCCCGTGTTCGTCTCGTCGACGCTGGCGCTGACCTGGTCCGATGTTCCGGGCCGAATCGGCTGGCTGATCTCACGAGACGCGATGGACCGAGCCGCCGCGGTATGCGACTCGGTGGAACCTACGTCGTCGGGAACCTCCTATGCCGGAAAGAGGATCGGCGTCTACGACTTCCACAGCATCAGTCGGCTATCACAGGGAGGATGCCATTTCCGTCTGCGCCGAAACTATCCGGTAGTCCGTACCGGATTCGACTATCTCCCCGCCGGTGAGCGCAGAAACGGTATAGATGGGCACACGTACTACGTACACCTAGGCGGTTCATGGCACTTCTATCAATGGTCCGAGTGACGTGAAACCCGGATCGGGAGCGCCGTGGTCGTTGCCCGGCGGCTTCAGGAGCGGGGGCCGTTGACGACCGCGTAGGCGAAACCGTCCCAGCCTTTGGAGCCGACCGTCTGGACGACCGTCGCGTCCAGACTCGGCTCGGCGGCGAGCAACTCGACGAGTTCGCGGCTCGCGCGCACATTCGGATCCTCGGAATGCTCGTCGGCCACCGCGCCACCGCGCACGACATTGTCGACGATGATCACCGCCCCCGGGCGGGTCAGCCGCAGCGCCCACTGCACGTAGTTGGCGTTGTTGACCTTGTCGGCATCGATGAACACCAGGTCGAACGGTTCGGTCGCGTCCTCGGCGACCTCCGGCAGGGTATCCAGCGCCGCGCCGACCCGGATGTCCACCCGCGCACCGACTCCGGCCCGGTCCAGGTTCTCCCTGGCGACCTTGGCGTGGCGCGGCTCGAATTCGAGGGTCACCACGGTGCCCTCGTCGCCGACCGCCCGCGCCAGCCATTCGGTGCTGTATCCGCCGAGCGTGCCGATCTCGAGCACCCGCCGCGCACCGGCGCTGCGGGCGAGCAGATGCAGGAACTTGCCTTGCGGCGGCGAGACATCGATCGCGGGCAGGCCCGCGTCGGCGTTCGCGGCGAGCGCCGGAGCGCCGTCGTCCCCGATGAGCGCGTCCACGAGATAGCGGTCGACACCGGCCCAGTCGTTGTCCGTCATGGGCGCCAGTCTGCCACCATCGAGCCGCTGTTTCGCGGTGTCGCCGCTCGATTCGTGCGCGCGTGCCCGCCCGCTTGCGGCCGCTATCCGGGCCCGGGGTTTCCGGCGATCGGTAACCGTGTTACCGTCCGGTACGCCGCTGCGCCGTGACCCAGGTCATGATCTACCTCCGCTGCGGCTCCGAACACATCCGCGACGGCGCGGAGGTGGCATCGATGGGAGTGATATGCGGCAATCACGATCGCTGGCGCGCCGGGCGGCGCTGACGGCGGTGGCGTGTCTGGCGGCAGTAGCGGGTCACGGAGCAGGCGCCGTGCCGGTGGCGGCGGAGCCGATGAACGCCTTCTACACACCGCCCGCGGCGATTCCGGAGACGCCGGGTGCGATCGTGAAGACGCAGCCGATGACGATTCTCGCGACGCCGCCGACCGCGGCGGGCTGGCCGACGCAGGCCCAGCACGTCATGTACACCTCGCGGTTGCAGGACGGGTCCCCCGTCGCGGTGAGCGGCACCTACATCGAACCGAAGAATCCCTGGCAGGGTGCGGGGCCGCGGCCGACCGTGGTCATCGGGCCCGGCACGTCTGGTCAAGCGGACCGGTGCGCGATGTCGGTGGCGTTCTCGACGGGCGTCTCGGTGACCGCCGATCCGCTGGGCTTGTCGGCGAACCAGGAGCTGCCGTCCTCGGCCGTGTGGACCGCGCTGGGCGCGCGGGTGCTGATCACCGACTACATCGGTCTCGGCACGCCGGGGATCCACACCTACGCCAACCGGTTCGAAAGCGGCCACGCGATCCTCGACGGCGCGCGCGCCGCCAATGCGCTCGGCGGTGTCGGACCCGAGACTCCCCTGGTCCTGTGGGGTTACTCGCAGGGCGGTGGCGCCACGGCGGCCGCCGCGGAGATGCAGACCGAGTACGCGCCGGAACTGAACCTGAAGGGCACCTGGGCCGGTGGTCCGGTCGCCGACCTCTCGGCGATCCTGGAACGCGTCGACGGCGCGCTGATCGGCGGCGCGATCGGATTCGCGGTCAACGGCATGCTCGCCCGCTACCCCGAACTCCACCAGGCGGTGGACCGCGTCATCAGCCCCGAGGGCCGGGCCATGCTCGCGACGCTGAGCGAATCGTGCGTCGCCGACCTGATCACCTATCACCCGTTCCTGAAGACGAATTCGCTGACCATCGACGGCCGTTCGCTCACCGAGCATCTCGCCGAGATCCCCGACGCCGCACCGGTGCTCGCGGAACTACGCATCGGCAGCTCGAAGCCGGCCACGCCCGTTTTCATCACCAGCGGCCGCAACGACGACACCGTCCCCTACGGGCAGGCCCGCCGGCTCGCCGAGGACTGGTGCGGCCAGGGCGCCACAGTCACCTTCCGCACCAACGAGCTGCCGCCGATCCTGCCTGGCACGACCATTCCGAACCACTTCGGCCCGGAACTGATCGACGGCTTCGGTCCCGACAACGCGGTGACCTACCTGCTCGATCGGCTTGCGGACAAGCCGGTCGGCGGCTGCTCGTTCGACTGAGCGAGGACGCCGCTCGAGATGCCCCGCCGACAACGTGGTCGGCGGGTTTCGTCGTCAGAACAGGAAGTAACGGTGGCCGGCGGCAGCACCTGCTGCGGGGTGCGGATCGTGCGGCGACAGGCGCATCGGGCCTCCGACCATTCGGTTTGCCGATCCGGGTTGTGCCGATTGCCGCGGTAGAGGAGCAGTGGCGATCACGAAATTCGGTGGCTTGGGCGGGGATCGGGGCTCTAGCGTCGCCGTTCATGAAGGAATGGAGCGGGCTGCTCAATGTGGTCGATGTGGAGGCGACGTGCTGGGCGGGGGCGGCGCCTGCGGGGCAGAGCAGTGAGATCATCGAGATCGGGCTGACTGTGGTCGATCTCGCGGCGCGGACGCGGGTGAGCAGGCACGGGATTCTGGTGCGGCCTGCCCGGTCCGCGGTGAGTGAGTTCTGTACGGAGCC
>NZ_JBHXMY010000169.1:0-10781 GCF_042720195.1 Nocardia sp. NPDC058497
CTCCCCCCCGCGGACCACTAACACGGGGACGAGTGGTTCGGGACCGAGGTCGGCATCGACCCGGTCAAGATCGTCACCTCCGACGGCGAGCAGTACACCCTGCGCTGCTACCTCGACGACGAGCCGATCTTCCTCGGCAACGGCCGCACCATCACCGTGTTCGGTTCCGAGCGCGCGCTGGCCCGCTACCTGGCCGACGATCACGAGCACGAGCTGGCCCGCGTCTCCACCTTCGCCGAGGTGCAGACCGCGGCGGTGGACGGTTCGCTCGAGGTCGAGGTGACCGACGAGAACGTCTACGTGCTCACCGGCCTGGTCGACGACCTCGCCGAGGGCCCGGAAGCGGTCGACGTCGAACAGCTCGACCTGGCCGTCGAACTGTTCAGCGACGCCGCCGACTACGCCGACGATGACAGCGTGGAACAGGCGCTGGCACCGTCGACGCCGCTCGGCTGGTACATCTCCTACCTGCTCAACCCCGACCCGAACCGGATGGCGCCGAACCCGCCGTTCGCCGCCGAGGCACAGCAGTTCCGTGACCTGCAGCGCACGTTCGAGGCTCGGCTCGTCAGCGAGTAGCGCTGTCCCGCCTCTCCGCGATTTCGGGCCAGACTCAGGAGCGTTACCGGTAGCGACGCGGCTTCCGGTAACGCTCCGAGTCATTTCAGCCCGTCCCCGGTGAGTTACCCATGTCCTCGCCTCATCCCAGCAGGACCGCGTACCCCGGCTTGATCACCTCGTCGATGATCTTCAGGCGGTCGGGGAACGGGATGAACGCCGACTTCATGGCATTGATGGTGAACCGCTCGAGGTCGCTCCAGCCGTAGCCGAAGGTGTCGACCAGTTTGAGCATCTCCTCGCTCATGGTGGTGTCGCTCATCAGCCGGTTGTCGGTGTTGACGGTGACCCGGAAGCGCAGACGGGCGAGCAGGTCGAACGGATGCTTGTCCAGCGAGGGCACCGCGCCGGTCTGCACATTCGACGACGGACACAGTTCCAGCGGAACGCGCATGTCGCGCACGTAGTTGGCGACCAGGCCGAGCCGGGCGTCCTCGATGTCGCCGCCGGGCACGCTGATGTCGTCGGTGATGCGCACGCCGTGACCGAGCCGATCACAGCCGCAGAACGCGAGTGCCTCGTGGATGGAGGGCAGGCCGAACGCCTCACCCGCGTGAATCGTGAAGTGCGCGTGGTTGACTCGCAAATATTCGAAGGCGTCGAGGTGCCGGGTGGGCGGGAAGCCCGCCTCGGCCCCCGCGATGTCGAAACCGGCGACGCCGCGGTCCCGGAACCGCACCGTCAGCTCGGCGATCTCCCGCGACCTGGCCGCATGCCGCATCGCCGTGAGCAGACACGTCACCCGGATGATGTTGCCCTGCTCGGCCGCGATCGCCTCACCCTCGCGGAAACCCTCGATGGTGTGCTCGACGACCTCGTCGAGGGTGAGCCCCTTCTCCAGGTGCTGCTCGGGCGCGAACCGCACCTCGGCGTAGACCACACCGTCGGCAGCGAGGTCGATCGCGCACTCGCGCGCCACCCGCCGCAGCCCCTCCGGGGTCTGCATCACGGCGACCGTGTGATCGAAGGTTTCGAGATACCGCTCGAGCGACCCGCTGTCGGCGGCGTCGCGGAACCACGCACCCAAACTCTCGGCGTCAGAAGCGGGTAATTCGTCGTAGCCGCAGTCGGCGGCGAGCTCCAGCACCGTCGCGGGCCGCAAACCACCGTCTAGGTGATCGTGCAGCAAAGCCTTCGGTGCGCATCGGATCGAAGCAAGGTCAAGGGGCGCCGGTCCAGTCATGTTTAGACGGTAGCGGGGCGCGCCGATCCCGGCAGCGAACTCGCCCCGTGGCAACCGTCTCGTTGATTATCCGACCCGCAACGGACTATTGCGGGCCACGCGCAGTGCACCCGTGCGGCCTCGCCGGCGGCGCTCCAGTGCCTGCCGGCCTCAACCGATCCGGCCGAGGACCAGCTCCCCCGGCTTACCTTCGGCGGTCGTTTCGACAATCACCGCGTCCGCGAGCGCGGCCACCGCGCCGTCGAAGGCTTCCGGCGTATCGGTGTGCAGGGTGAGCAGCGGCTGACCGGCGACCACGGCATCACCCGGCTTGGCGTGCATCTCGATCCCCGCGCCCGCCTGTACCTGTTCGCCCTGGCGAGCGCGGCCCGCGCCGAGCCGCCAGGCGGCGATGCCGACACCCATGGCGTCGAGCCGGGTGAGGATTCCGGTCGACTCGGCACGGACGGTCTCGCAGTGCCGCGCCACCGGCAGCGGCGCGTCCGGGTCGCCGCCCTGTGCCTGGATCATCGCGCGCCAGTGGTCCATGGCCCGGCCGTCGGCAAGGGCATCGGCGGGGTCGATGTCCAGCCCGGCCTGAGCGATCATTTCGCGGGCGAGGGTGAGGGTCAGCTCGACCACGTCGGCCGGTCCCCCACCCGCGAGCACCTCCACCGACTCGGCGACTTCGAGCGCGTTGCCCGCGGTCCGGCCGAGCGGGGTATCCATCGCGGTGAGCAACGCGACCGTGTTCACGCCCGCGTCGCGGCCCAGCTCGACCATCGCGGACGCCAGTTCCCGCGCCCCCTCGAGGGTCTTGAGGAACGCACCCGACCCGACCTTCACGTCCAGGACCAGCGCCGCCGTGCCCTCGGCGATCTTCTTGCTCATGATCGAACTGGCGATCAGCGGAATCGACTCGACCGTGCCGGTGACATCGCGCAGCGCGTAGAGCCGCTTGTCGGCCGGGGCCAGATCCGCGCCCGCCGCGCACACCACGGCGCCGATCGCCGGGTCGGCCAGGATCTCGCGCATCCGCGGCACCGTGACATCGGCCTGCCAGCCGGGGATCGACTCGAGCTTGTCCAGCGTGCCGCCGGTGTGGCCGAGCCCGCGGCCCGACAGCTGCGGCACCGCCGCGCCACAGGCCGCCACCAGCGGGGCCAGCGGCAGGGTGATCTTGTCGCCGACACCGCCGGTCGAATGCTTGTCGACGGTGGGCCGGGGCAGGTCGGTGAAGTCCATCCGGCTACCGGAGCCGATCATCGCCGCCGTCCAGCGGGCAGTCTCGCGCCGGGTCATCCCGCGCCAGAGAATCGCCATGGCCAGCGCCGACATCTGCTCGTCGGCCACGATCCCCCGGGTGAACCCGTCCACCACCCAGTCGATCTGTGCGTCGGACAGCTCCCCACCGTCACGCTTGACCCTGATGACCGATACCGCATCCAGTGCCGTCATCCGGCCAGTTTGGCATGCGAAAGCCGCCACGGCGTGCGGACACCGTGGTCCCGCCAACTTTACCGCTGCC
Organism: Nocardia sp. NPDC058497; assembly: GCF_042720195.1. NCBI lineage: Bacteria > Bacillati > Actinomycetota > Actinomycetes > Mycobacteriales > Nocardiaceae > Nocardia > Nocardia sp. NPDC058497. The sequence continues at coordinate 3,309 of NZ_JBHXMY010000169.1, forward strand.
CAGCCGCCAGATCGTCCGGCCCGAACGCGTACGGCAGCAGCTCGCTCAGCGGCTTGGGCCCCTCGGCATGGGCGACGAGCAACTCGCCACCACCATGCTCGAACAACAGCTGCCGGCACCGCCCGCACGGCATGAGGATTTCCCCCCGGGAATCGGTCACCGAGACCGCAATGAGACGCCCGCCACCGGTCGCGAATAAGTTACCGACGAGTACACATTCGGCACACAGCGTTAGTCCATATGAGACATTTTCCACATTGCAACCGCTCACAATTCGGCCGTCCGCCGTGAGAGCTGCCGCACCGACCGGGAAACCCGAGTACGGCGCATACGCCAGACCCATAGCGTGAATTGCCTTGTCATGCAAGGTATTCCAGTCGATTTCGGGCATCGCGAACCTCCAGCCGATCCCGCCGAACGCGTCGGCGATCGGGCCTCCGCACCAGTATCCGGCAAGGAGAAAGGTAAACCTAACTCGGCTGATTCGCACGCAACGCACGGCACGCCGAATTAGTTCCGCGAAACAGAGAGGATTAGAGTCAGCCAAAGATCGGTTCAGGTTCCCGGCGGCGGGCCAGCGCTCGAGAACACAGCGCAGCCACCTGGGCATTTGCCTCTCCACGCACGCCGGCGTCGGATCTGTGACCGGGTCCATCAACGACGTTGGAGGCACCGCACTCTATGACCACGATAGAAGCTCCGGCTCCGGCCCAGCCGAAGCGGAAGAGCCTGTACCGCGGCGACCCCGGCATGTGGTCGTGGGCGCTGCACCGGATCACCGGTGTCACGCTGTTCTTCTTCCTCTTCGTGCACGTGCTGGACACGGCACTGGTTCGGGTGAACCCGAGCACCTACGACAACTCCATCGCGCTCTACAAGAACCCCGTAGTCGCGTTGATGGAGATGGGGCTTGTCGTCGCCGTCCTGTTCCACGCACTCAACGGCGTCCGGGTCATTCTGGTCGACTTCTGGTCGCAGGGCCCCCGCTTCCAGAAGCAGATGCTGTGGATCGTGCTGGCCATCTGGGTCCTGGTCTCTGCCGCCGGCATCGGCCGCCAGTTCTTCTACCTGCTGACGGAGCACTGATATGTCTGCACCTGTCCTCGGCAAGTCCTACGACCGCCCGGCCAGCCTCGACGCCCCCCGCTCCCCGCGGGCGAGCTCGAACGGCAACTTCGAGAAGTACGCGTGGCTGTTCATGCGCATCTCGGGCCTGTTCCTGATCATCCTGGTGCTCGGTCACATGTTCATCATGCTGATGATCGACGGTGGCGTGAACCGCCTGAACTTCGCGTTCGTGGCCGGTCGCTGGTCCAGCCCGTTCTGGCAGTTCTGGGACCTGTCCATGCTGTGGCTGGCGCAGCTGCACGGCGGCAACGGCCTGCGCACCATCATCGATGACTACTCCCGCAAGGACTCCACCCGGTTCTGGCTCAAGGCCATCCTGGTGGTCTCGATGATCCTCATCGTGAGCGTCGGTACGTACGTCATCTTCACCTTCGATCCCCACATCGACCCCAACTACACGGGTTAGGAACAGGCCCCCTCGCATGAGTGAATCCCGTCCGATTCAGGAACACCGCTACGACGTCGTCATCGTCGGCGCCGGCGGCGCGGGTATGCGCGCGGCGATCGAGGCGGGCCCCCGGGCTCGCACCGCGGTCCTGACCAAGCTGTACCCGACGCGCAGCCACACCGGCGCTGCCCAGGGTGGCATGTGCGCCGCGCTGGCCAACGTCGAAGAAGACAACTGGGAATGGCACACCTTCGACACCGTCAAGGGTGGCGACTACATCGTCGACCAGGACGCCGCCGAGATCATGGCCAAGGAGGCCATCGACGCGGTCATGGACCTGGAGAAGATGGGCCTGCCGTTCAACCGCACGCCCGAGGGCAAGATCGACCAGCGTCGTTTCGGTGGCCACACCCGTGACCACGGCAAGGCGCCCGTGCGTCGCGCGTGTTATGCCGCCGACCGCACCGGTCACATGATCCTGCAGACGCTCTACCAGAACTGCGTCAAGCACGACGTCGAGTTCTACAACGAGTTCTACGTGCTCGACCTGGTGATGACCGAGTCCGACCGTGGCCCCGTCGCCACCGGCGTCGTCGCCTACGAGCTGTCCACCGGCGAGATCCACGTCTTCCACGCGAAGTCGATCGTGTTCGCCACCGGCGGCTCGGGCCGCATGTACAAGACCACCTCGAACGCGCACACGCTGACCGGTGACGGCATGGCGATCGTGTTCCGCAAGGGCCTGCCGCTCGAGGACATGGAATTCCACCAGTTCCACCCGACAGGCCTCGCCGGCCTTGGCATCCTCATCTCCGAGGCGGTCCGTGGCGAGGGTGGCATCCTGCGCAACGCCTCCGGCGAGCGCTTCATGGAGCGCTACGCCCCCACCATCAAGGACCTCGCGCCGCGTGACATCGTCGCCCGCTCGATGGTGCTCGAGGTGCTCGAGGGCCGTGGCGCCGGGCCGAACAAGGATTACGTCTACATCGACGTGACCCACCTCGGCGAGGACGTGCTCGAGGAGAAGCTGCCCGACATCACCGAGTTCGCGCGCACCTACCTCGGTGTGGACCCGGTGACCGAGCTGGTGCCGGTCATGCCGACCTGCCACTACGTCATGGGCGGTATCCCGACCAAGATCCGTGGCGAGGTGCTGCGCAACAACACCGACGTGGTCCCCGGCCTCTACGCCGCCGGTGAGTGCGCCTGTGTCTCCGTGCACGGCGCGAACCGCCTCGGCACCAACTCGCTGCTCGATATCAACGTGTTCGGCCGTCGCGCCGGCATCGCCGCCGCCGAGTACGCCGAGCGCAGCGAGTTCGTCGAGATGCCGGAGAACCCGGCGCAGATGGTGCAGGACTGGCTGGCGCTGATCCTGTCCGATCACGGCAACGAGCGCGTGGCCGACATCCGCACCGAGCTGCAGTACTCGATGGACATGAACGCCGCGGTGTTCCGCACCGAGGACACCCTCAAGCAGGCCCTCACCGACATCCACGCGCTCAAGGAGCGCTACACCCGGATCACGGTGCAGGACAAGGGCAAGCGCTACAACAGCGACCTGCTCGAGGCCGTCGAGCTGGGCTTCCTGCTCGAGCTCGCCGAGGTCACCGTCGTCGGCGCGCTCAACCGCAAGGAATCGCGTGGCGGCCACGCCCGCGACGACTACCCGGACCGCGACGACGTGAACTTCATGCGGCACACCATGGCGTACAAGGAGGGCCCGGAGCTCATCTCCGAGATCCGCCTCGACTTCAAGCCGGTGGTGCAGACCCGCTACGAGCCGATGGAGCGTAAGTACTGATGACTGCTGTAGCCGAACCCACCACGCAGAAGCCGGCGCCCGGTCCCGAGGGCTCGGTCATGGTCACCGTCAAGGTGGCCCGGTTCAGCACCGAGAACGACAAGGGCGCGTACTGGGATTCGTTCCAGGTGCCGGTCCTGCCGACCGACCGCTTCCTCAACGTGCTGATCTACATCAAGTCCTACCTGGACGGCACCCTCACCTTCCGGCGCTCCTGCGCCCACGGTGTGTGCGGTTCGGACGCGATGCGGATCAACGGCGTGAACCGGCTGGCCTGCAAGGTCCTGATGAAGGACATGCTGCCCAAGGGCGGCAAGGCCCTCACCATGACCGTCGAGCCGATCCGCGGCCTGCCGGTGGAGAAGGACCTCGTCGTCGACATGGAGCCGTTCTTCGACGCCTTCCGTGCCGTCAAGCCGTACCTGATCACCTCGGGTAACGAGCCCACCCGCGAGCGCATCCAGTCCCAGCACGACCGCGCCCGATTCGACGACACCACCAAGTGCATCCTGTGCGCCTGCTGCACCACCTCCTGCCCCGTGTACTGGAGCGACGGCAGCTACTTCGGCCCGGCCGCGATCGTGAACGCCCACCGCTTCATCTTCGACAGCCGCGACGAAGGCGCCCGCGAGCGCCTCGACATCCTCAACGACGTCGAAGGCGTGTGGCGCTGCCGCACCACCTTCAACTGCACCGACGCGTGCCCCCGCGGCATCGAGGTCACCAAGGCCATCCAGGAAGTCAAGCGGGCCCTGCTCTTCACCCGCTGACCTCCCCTCAGCCCCGAAGGCCGCCACCATCGAAAGATGACGGGGGCCTTCGTCGTTTGCAAATAGCCCCAACACCGGAGCATTTCAGCTGCATTTCCAGGAGCATTTCGGTCGCCCCCGTACGGTTTCGCTTCGCGCGGTGATGCAGTAGCATCAGATGCATGCGCACCACGCTGGCGATCGACGACGACGTACTACTCGCGGTCAAGGAGCGAGCGCGCCGCGAGAACAGAACCGCGGGTCAGATCTTGTCCGAACTCGCAAGGAAGGCGCTGTCCTGTTCCGCGACACCGTCGCCGCGTGACAGCTCGGCGGCCTTCCACGGATTCGAACCACTGCCCCGGCGTGGAGCCACCATCTCCAATGCCCTCATCGACCAACTCCGTGAAGAAGAGGACGTGTGAAACGAGCACTGCTGGACGTCAACGTTCTCCTCGCACTGCTCGACCAAGACCACATCGACCACGCCAGGGCAAGGCGATGGCTAGAGGCCGAGATCGAACACGGCTGGGCATCGTGCGCGATCACCGAGAACGGATTCGTGCGGATCCTCAGCCAACCGAAGTACCCGAATGCGGTCAGCATTCCCGAGGCCATGGACCTACTCGAACACGCGACCGGCACACCGCACCACGAGTTCTGGACCTGTTCGGTCAGCCTGCTCGACGACAAAGTCATCGACCGGAGCCGGCTGCACGGTCACCGGCAGCTGACAGATGCCTATCTGCTGGCTCTCGCCACCGCCGAAGGCGGCAGATTTGTCACATTCGATACGGCGATCTCGACGTCGGCGGTCCGTCAGGCCGATGAGTCGAACCTCCTCGTTCTCTGACAGCACCGGAGTCCCTCGGGCCTACGCGAAAACCTCGGCCAACGAGCCAGCGGTCAGCACCCGCCTGACCCACACGTGGAGCTCGTCAGCATCAGCGGCCTGAACCCGCTCATGTACAGCGCTCGGCAACGGACCGAACTTGACAGTCAACAGCTCGACCAGCATCTCCGCGCGGCCCGCCACACGTCCACGCGCTTCACCGCGCGCCTCTCCACGCGCCTCTCCACGCGCTTCCAGTCGTTCCGCTGTGGTCATCACAACTTCCTTCGCTCGAGGGCCGAGACGATCGGTCAAGGGCTGCAGCTCGGTGACGCTCACATCGCAGACGATGAACAGATACGTCACCAAGATATCGAACTCGCGGGCGCCGGAAGGACCGTCCAACAGTGCCCGCAGCTCGTCAACCACCTCCATGATATCCGAGGCGATGTGCGGATTACCCGGACCGATTTTGTGCATGATCAGCATCAACTTCGTCGCCGGAGTCAACGGCCGCGCCCGCAACGCCGCCACATCCAGCGGGGCGACATCATCGAGCAGGAACTCGAACCGGGGCAGGTACCGAGACAGCAGCCCGCGGGCGGAGTCGTCAAGGTCGATCAGGTCGCCGAGCTGGGTGGGAGCGGTCCACCGGAGGCCGGTGTGGGTGCTGTGCACCACCATCGGGACGACGGCGGGCAACATCTGCGGCGTTGGATGCTCGTCCAGGTGTCGACGCCAGATATTGAGGATGTAGCCCAGCATCCGGAACGCCATCAGTTGGTCGCTGGACGACTGGTGCTCGATCAGTATGTAAAGGTAGGCGCCACGGTCATCGATCGTGGTCCGGTAGAGGACATCGCTGTACTGGGACCGCAGGTCCTCGGTGATGAAGCTGCCCGGCACCAGCACCATCGCGTCGAAATCGATGCGTGCGGCGAGTTCTGCGTTGATGTTGGCCCGGATCTCACTGGCCGCGTGGGCCGCACGACCAAGGACCTCGCGAGCGTAGGCATCGTGCGGGTTCGACGGCTTCTTAGTCATAGCTGAACGCTACCGATGGGATCTGACATGTTCGCAATCAGATCGTGTTGCGCCGGAACATTATTCGCCCCACCCGAACAGAACCTGTTCCGCACGAGCGCGAGTGAGACTCGGACGACAGCGGGACCGAACTCATTTCCGATTCAGCGCGTCGAGTACGACAACCAGGATCCACACCGGCGCCCACAACCTGGCCGATGTCCAGAACATCGCACAGCGCCGCCGCGGCCTCTACCACGATCTCCCGATGAACGACTCGATCGCCCAGCGCGCCAGGAAAGTTCAGCACCTGATGACGAAGAAGGGGCATCACCGCAGCGCGGTCCTGGTCGATCTGCTCACCGCCGCCGTCGCCGAACAGCACGACGCCGTCATCATCCACTACGACCGCGACTTCGAGCACATCGCCGCCGTCACCCGGCAACCTCAAGTCTGGGTCGTCCCAGCGGGCACCATCGACTGATCAGTTGGCCATCAGTCCCAATACATGCTCGGCGAACCAGCGATTGTGCGAACGCTGGTGCGATCCTCGACCTTTCGTGGCCAGATGGTCGGCCAGCGGGCGGATCGTCCGTGCGTCAATCGCGATGCCAGCGGCCTGATCGCAGGCGACCGGATCGGACAACCACCTTTGGATCACCGCACCATCGCCTCCGGCTGAGACCATGGAGGTGCGTTCGATACTCATTCGGCCGTTACGAATCACCAAGTCACTCAGCGAGAATCCGCTCACCGATTCCAACGCCGATGCCGAGACGTAGTGAGTCACGAGGTGGTCTGCGACCACGCCATCGCTCAGTTGTTGCGAGATGTAGAGCACTTCCATACTGCCGAAATTCAGAGTGCACATGCGCCGCAATCCAGAAGCACGACCTGTCTGCGGAAAGCAACTGAGAGTCCAGCGTTCCCGCTCAGCACTCGCTGGGGCGTCGAACGCCATAGCCAGATAGTTGGCCACCATCCCCACGATGTCGTCGAACAACGGGTCCGCCCGCAATCGCTCGAAGTTCTCTCGTGTTGCCGCTGGGCGCAGCGAACCTTCGACCATCTCCCCCACCCCCATTGTCGGATCGAGACCCCGATCCGAATGCCAACCTCGATCCTAATACGTTCTGCGACAAAGTTTTTCACAAATATCGAAGTGAAGCTCTGCATTTTCGCCACTGTCCGCTCCGGCTACCGATACGGGGCGGCGGCGTCGAGGACGGCGGAGCGGTAGGTCCGGCCGAAGAGGATGGCGTGGGCCAGGAGGAGGGTGAGGTTGTGGAGGGGGATGCGGGATTGCCAGTCGGGGGCGAGCGGGTGGATGTCGTTGTAGGCGGCGATGATTCGGGGGAAGTGGGGGGCAGCACCGAAGAGGGTGAGGGTGGCGAGGTCGGTTTCGCGGTGGCCGCCGTGGGTGGCGGGATCGATGAGCCAGGGGGTGTCGGCGGGGCCCCAGAGGATGTTGCCGGGCCAGAGGTCGCCGTGGATGCGGGACGGGGGTTCGGGTGGGGCTTCGATGTGGATCGATTCGAGGGTGGTGGCG
>NZ_JBHXMY010000170.1:0-10772 GCF_042720195.1 Nocardia sp. NPDC058497
TCGGGATGTCGGAGTACAAGACGCTCTTGTAGGCGACGGTCTCGTTGAACTTCACCGGCTCGTCGTCGATGCTCATGGTGATGCCGCCGACCATCTGCACGTTCAGGCCGGTGGCGGTGACGATGATGTCGGCCTCGAGCTCCTGACCCGACTCGGTCAGGATGCCTTTCTCGGTGAACTTCGCGATGCGGTCGGTGACGATGTCGGCCTTGCCGCTCTTGAGCACCTTGAACAGGTCACCGTTGGGCACGACGCACAGGCGCTGATCCCACGGGTTGTAGCTCGGGGTGAAGTGGCGCAGGTCCACGTTCTTGCCGACCTGCAGCCGCACCTGTGTCAGCATCAACTTCTTGGCCAGCTCGGGGTTGGTGCGCGAGAGCTGGAAGCTGGCACGCTGCAGCGCGATGTTGCGGGCGCGGCCGATCTTGTAGGCGATCTGGTCGGGCACGCGCGACTTCTTGAAGCCGACCGCGACCGGGTCCTCCGACGGCAGCGCCTGGATCCAGGTGGGCGAACGCTGCAGCATGGTGACGTGCGCGGCGTCGTCGGCCATCGACGGGATGAGCGTGATCGCGGTGGCGCCGGAACCGATGACGACGACCTTCTTGCCCCTGTAGTCCAGGTCCTCGGGCCAGTGCTGCGGGTGCACGATCCGGCCCTGGAAGTCGTCCTGACCGGGGAAGGTGGGCTGGTAGCCCTCGTCGTAGTTGTAGTAGCCGCTGGCGCCGACCAGGAAGTTGGCGGTCCAGGTCTCGGTCTCGCCGGTCGCCTCGATCAGGGCGGTCACGGTCCACAGTGCCGAGGCGCGGTCGAAGTCCGCGGTGACGACCTTGCGGCCGAAGGTGATGTGGTCGGTGACGCCGTATTCCTTGGCGGTGTCCTCCACGTACTGACGGATGCTGGCGCCGTCGGCGAGGACCTTGGTGCCGATCCAGGGACGGAACCCGAAGCCGAAGGTGAGCATGTCGGAGTCGGAGCGGATGCCGGGGTACTTGAACAGGTCCCAGGTGCCACCGACGTTCTCGCGGCGCTCCAGGATCGCGTAGCTGCGTCCGGTCTGCTCGCGGGTGAGGTGACAAGCCGTGCCGATTCCGGACAGGCCAGCGCCGATGATCAGTACGTCGACATGCCGCGTCATTGAGGAAACTCGTTTCGTAGGGTCCGTCGCCGCTCGCGCATCGTCGCCCGAGCCTCCGCCAAGATTACGTGTTTCGCATAGTTACGTCTAGTTCGGTTCGGCCGCGCCGTGGCGTGTCGGGGGGGTTGCACGCACGGTGATCCGAATCCGTGACGTCGTCGCCGTGGCCGGTCAGAGTCGACAACCAACTCCCATCACCGCGACGAAAAGGCGGACATGACCGAGCGCGGACTGTCGTTCCACCGGTTCCTGCCCACGTTTGGCGATTCGCGCGGGCTGGTCGCAGGCGGACACGGCAGCTTCATGTCCGGCGATCGCCCGGCCACGCTGCGCTATCTGACCTGGGGTGAACCACTCGACGGGGTGGCGAAGAAGCTGGACTGGATCCGGGGCTGGCCGCGATCGAGGGCCGCACCGTGGACTTTGGTCTGCGCATCCACGTGATCAGCCGTGATACCGCCGCCGAGGCGTGGGCGGAGGCCGACCGGCTGCTGGCGGGCATCGCGCCGGGCGAGATCGCGCGGGTGCAGGCCAGCCTCGCCACCAGCGAGTCCGAGGGACAGCGCCGGATGGCGCAGCTGCACAACGGGCGCACCGACGGGCTCGAGATCGCCCCCAATCTGTGGGCGGGGGTCGGTCTGGTCCGTGGCGGTGCGGGGACGGCGCTGGTCGGCGCGCACGCGGAGGTGGCCGAGCGGCTGCTCGAGTACGCCGGGCTCGGGATCGACCACTTCATCCTGTCCGGGTATCCGCATCTGGAGGAGGCGTACTGGTTCGGGGAGGGTGTGCTGCCGATTCTGGAGCGCAAGGGCGTGTGGCGGCATCCGTCCCGGCCCGTGGCGGTGCCGGTGGTCGCGCCGTTCACCGCGGCGGCCAGTAGCTGACCATGGCAGTCGGTGCACAGTGGCAGTCACTGCCGGTGACCGTGCATTCCTCCCTGTCGAACCGGCGAACGGGGGCAGTGACCTCGTATTACCGCGTTCGCCCCGAAATCGCCATACCTTCCGACCATCGGTGCAGTGATGCACGCTGTGCATCACACAACCGCACTCCCCCAAGCGTTTTCGGCATCGAGTGCATCCGGCGTTCCACGTGAATCAGCCCGTCACCAGGGGGTGGTCAGCGTCGGCGATACGCTCGGTCTCGTGACCCTCACCGTCGGCTTCGATCTCGACATGACCCTCATCGACTCGCGTCCCGGTGTCGCCCTGGCGATCGACACCCTCGCGCGCGAGTTCGATCTGCCGATGGTGGGCAGCCACTTCGCCGACCACCTCGGACCACCGCTGGCCACCCTGCTCGCCGACGCGGGCGCCCCCGACGACCTGATCCCCCACCTGGTCACCCGGTTCCGCGCGCTCTATCCCGATGTCGTCCCCCACATTCCCGCGCTGCCCGGCGCGACCGCCGCGCTCGACACGGTGCGCGCGGGTGGCGGACGCACGCTGGTGGTCACCGGCAAGTTCGAGCCGAACGCGCGACTGCACATCGACCATCTCGGCTGGACCATCGACCGGCTCGCCGGTGACCTCTGGTCCACCGACAAGGCCGATGTCCTGCGGGCCGAGTCCGCGCACGTCTTCGTCGGCGATCACGCCGGGGACATGCGCGGCGCCAAGGCCGCCGAGGTGCTCGCGGTCGGCGTGACAACGGGCCCCTATGACGCCGACGGATTGCGGGCCGCGGGCGCCGATGTCGTCCTCGACGATCTCACCCAGTTCCCCGACTGGCTGGCCGGCTACGCGGCGGGCCGCGGATAGGACCGGAACCGCCTGCGCGCGGACGGGTCCCGGAACCTCCGCACGGTCCCGCCCGTTGTCGTGGCATGTCGACGGACCCCTACTGGAATCACAACACGCAGTACCACCCGTGGATCCTCGAGCAGGTCCCCGCCGAGGCCCGCACCGCACTCGACATCGTTGCGGCGACGGCCTGCTCGCCCGCAAGCTCGCCACCCGCTGTGACGCCGTCCTCGGCGTCGACATCGACGACACCGTGATCGCCACCGCACCTCCGGTGCCCACCGTGCATCTCGAACGGGCCGACTTCCGCGAGCTCGACGACACCTTCGACATGGTTACCGCGGTCGCGACCCTGCATCACGTTCCGCTTCGCGACGGCATCGCGGCGCTACGCCGGCTGGTCGCGCCCGGCGGCACCCTCGCGGTGGTCGGTCTGTGGAAGATGCATCCCCTCACCGACTTCCACTATCTGCCGTTGCTCCCCGCGATCCGCGGCCTGGACTGGTGGCGTCGCCGCGAACTCGGCGGACCCGGCGCCGCTGTGCGCGATCCGCAGGAAACCCTGTCCGAGATCCGTTCGGTGGCCGGTGAATTGCTGCCCGGCGCGCAGATCCGCCGCCGCCTCATGTGGCGGTACACCCTCGTATGGCGCCGACCGCGTCAGCTCGGATAGGCCGCCACCAGACCGCCGTCGACGATGATGTCCTGGCCGTTCACATAGGACGCGTCGGTGGAGCCGAGGAAGGCGACGAGGGCGGCTATCTCGTCGGCCGTGCCGAAGCGGCCGGCCAATACCCTGCCCGCCGCCATGGCCGCGAAATCCTCGCTCATGGCGCCCGCGGACATGGGGGTGTCGATGTAGCCGGGGCTGATCGAGTTCACCCTGATTCGGCGCGGGCTCAGTTCGGCGGCCAGGGTGCGGGCCAGGTTGTGCACGGCGGCTTTCGTGGCGGCGTAGAGGGTGAGGGCGCTGTCGGCGCGGTGCAGGGTCCACGAGGCATTGAGGACGACGGATGCGCCTGCTGTGAGCAGTGGCAGGGTCTTCTGGACGGTGAAGAACACGCCTTTGAAGTTGACGTCGACGGCGTGGTCGAAGGTGTCCTCGGTGATGTCGGGGAACGGTGCGAAGGTGCCGGTCCCGGCGTTGGCGAAGATCAGATCGAGGCGGCCGAAGCGGGTCGCGATCGCCTCGGTCAGAGCGTCCAGGGCAGTGAGGTCCGCGGTGTCGGCGGCGATACCGGTTGCCTGCGGGCCCAATTCGGCCGCGGCGGCACGCACCCCCTCTTCGGTGCGGCCGGTGACGACGACCTGGGCGCCTTCCTCGATCAGGCGGCGGGCGGTCGCCAGGCCCATGCCGCTGGTGCCGCCGGTGACGAGGGCGATCCTGTCGGTGTAGCGGTTCATGCGAGTCCTTCGGTGAGATGGTCGGCGAGGGTGGGGAGCCAGGCCTGCTGGTTGTTGCCGACGAGGTGATCGCCGCCGGGGACGCGGAGATAGCGGCCGTTCGGGGCGTGATGGGCCAGAGCCGCGCCGTCGGTGACGCCGGGGATGATGTCGTCGCCGCCGTCAACCACCAGGAGCGGACAGCGCAGCGTCGGTGCGCGCCCGGTGAGGTCGACGGTGGCGGCGAACGCTGCTGCGGCGGCGGGTGATCCGGCGCGGCGGGTCATCAGGTCGCGGACGGGGTCGGGCAGGGCCGCCCAGTCCAGTCGGTAGGGCCCGCTTACGGTGGCGGCCACGATGATGCGCGGGTCCCGGGCTGCGGCTGCCGCGGCGTAGTAGCCGCCGAGGCTCAGCCCGACGACGCCGACCCGCGCGACACCGAGCGTGTTGATCGCGGCGCTGATGACCGTCGAATAGTCGCTGGTGAGAACCGATGTCGCGGCGCGGCTACCTTGCCCGGGACCGTCCATGGCGAAGACCGCGACACCCCGCGCGAGGAGTGCGTCGGCGAGGACGTGGAATTCGTCTTTGCTGGAGTCGAGGCCGGGCACCACGATGACCGTGCCCGCCACGTCGTCGGGGCCGCGCAGGATGCCGGTGAAATCGGGACCGGTGATCCGTCGCGCTGTCGGTTCCAGCAAGGAAAAGCCTTGTTCGGCAGCGGAGTCCGCCGCTTCGACATGGGCCGCGTGGTTCTCGTCGGGGACGAGTGTCGCCAGGTGCGACCAGCGGGCCGCCATCAGAAGATGGTGGCCGCGGGTGATCGCCGAACCCGGCGCTGTCCGGAACCTGGCCGCGGCTGCCGCACACGCCGGTGCCCAGTCGGCGGGCGTGACGATCTCGGCGCAGGTCCGCCGGTAGTCGTGCGGATCGATACCGGCGCCGGTGGCCCGGCTGAACAGGGCCTCGACCAGTTCGGCGCTCATCGGGCGGCACTCGTCGTCAGCACGGCTTTGCCGCGCACCCGGCGTTCCCGCAGGTCGACGAGCACCCGCGCGGTCTCGGACCAGTCGGCGACCAACCCGACCTCCGGATGCAACCGGCCGTTGTCCACCCACCGCACCAGGGTGTCGAGATCGCGGCCGTATGGTCCGCCCGCGTAATGGAAGTGGCGGATCGTCGCGTTCTCGGGGCCGGCGAAGAAGTCGAAGAAGTTCAGCGTCGCCGGGGTGCGGCTGGCCTGCCCGAACCAGATCAGGGTGCCGCCGGGCCGGAGCCGAGACAAGCAGGCGGCCACCGCGGAACCACCGGTCGATTCGAGCACGAGGTCGAACGGGCCCGCTGCGTCCGCGATGTCGTGCACCACGTGGGTCGCGCCGAGTGCCGACAGTCGGCTGCCACGTTCCGGCGTCGCCGTCACCGCGGTCACCTCGGCGCCCGCACCCGCGGCCAGTTCGGTGACATAGTGCCCCACCCCGCCGGACGCCCCGGTCAGCAGTATCCGCGCACCCGGCACGGCGCCCGCCGCGCGCAGCAGGCGCACCGCCGTGATCCCGGCCAATGGCAGGGCCGCCGCCGTGACCGCGTCGAGCGCGTCGGGCAGGACGGCGAGCGCATCGGTCGGCACCGTCACGTAGTCGGCCCAGCCACCCAGCGGCGGATGGCCGACCACCCTGGTCCCTATCGGCGGGCCCGACCCGTCGGCCGCGGCCTGCACGACCAGTCCGGCGATGTCCTTGCCCGGCAACAGATCCGGGTGCGGGTTCTCCAGCAGGAACGTCTCGCCGCGATTCGGGGCGAAGGCTTCGACGCGCACCAGCGCCTCGTCGGAGCGCGGCACCGGTTCGGCCGCCTCGGTGAACGCGACCGGTCGCTCCGGATCGCCGGTCGGAATCAAACGCTGCATGCCCCGAGGTAACCGCCGCGCGGACCCGATCGGCCAACAACCCGGCGACCGCCCCGACAACGATCGGTTGTCGCCGCTGGGTACGGCTACTGTCGACGACTGTGGATCTGGATCTGGCGACCGTGCGCGCCTTCGTGTTCGTCGCCGAGGAACGGCATTTCGGCCATGCCGCCGCTGCCCTCGGACTCAGCCAGCAAGTGCTGTCCAAACGGGTGGCACGGCTGGAATCGACCCTCGGTGTCCGCCTCCTGGACCGCGACCATCGCGGGGTGCGGCTCACCGACGACGGTGCCCGCTTTCTGCCGGGCGCGCAGGAAACCCTCGAGGCGAACGACCGGGCCGTCGCCGCGTTGCGGGCGGAGCAGCGTCCCCTGCGCGTCGACGTCTGGGGACACCTCTACGCGCCGCTGCGCACACTCGCCGGGATCGCGACCGCGCCGGGCGCGCCGCCACTGGAACCCGGTCACGGGCGCGACCTGCCCGCCGTCGCCGCCGCACTCGCCCACGGCGACATCGATGCCGGATTCGGCCGGGTCCATCCGCCGCTGCCCGCAGGACTCACCCACCGCCTGATCCGCCTGGAACCCGTCGACGTGCTCGTCAGCGCCGACCATCCGCTGGCCGCGGCCACCGAACTACGCCCCGACCAGTTGCGCGGCAGCGTCCTGCACACCCCGGCCGCGCTGGACCGCCTCGATTTCCTGGCCCGTTTCGCCGACCGATTCGGTATCGACGACCATCGCGCCACCCCGAATCTCGGCCTGGCACCGATGCTGTCCGCGCTGGCGGCCGATCCGCGCGGCTTCGTGCTGCTGCCCGCCGACGTGCCGACACCGGAAATCCCCGGCGTCCACGCGATCCCCCTCGTCGATCCGACGCCGCTCTACGCGTGGTCGCTGATCTGGCGCACCCGCCCCGAACCGCTGCAGCTGGAAGTCCTGCTCACCGCCCTGGTCCGGGCGGCGGGCGAACGGAGGTGGCTCGACTACGATCCGGCCCGCGACTGGCTGCCCGCCGAGGCGTAGCCACCGCATTGCGGGCGGAAAGGTTTTCACCGCGGGCGCACCGGGTGATACAGTCCGGCCAGTTTTTCACGGGGAGGGTTTTCTCATCAGCGCATCGCCGACAGTCGTGCGGCGCACCGGTTCCGGGGCGTCGTGACGATGAATCGCACCAGATGGATCGTGGCCGGCATTGTCGCCGTGGTCGTTGCCATCGTCGCCGTGATCGTGGTGGTCGTGGTGACCCGCGACCAGGATCCGCGGGAATTCGTTGCCGAGCGCTATCAGCGCGCCCGCCAGCTCGACCAGGTCAACGACGGGCTCGCGTTCACCGCGGCCGCCGCACCGGCCGCCGTCGCCGCCGCCATCGCCAAGGCCACCGACCCGCGCGACCGCCGCAACACCGGCGACAACCACTACCTGCGCTTCGACTCCGACCTCGTCGCGGTGTCGCCGCACGCGGGCGGTTCGCTCGTGCTTGTCGACAGTCTCGCCAACGGCACCCGCCGCCACCACGCGCACACCAGCACCTACGGCTGGAACAGCGGCTCCGCGGCGGGCGATTTCCGCGGCGGCGGCAGCGACAACGGCGGCAAGTAGTTCATCGAGGCGGCTCGCCTCACACAGCACAGGAGGACCTCATGCTCGCCGACCTGGCGGCGGACGCGGGCGCCGCGCTCGCCTATTCCGCGGTGGGAATCGTATTGATGGCTGTCGGATTCGGCATCGTCGACCTGCTCACGCCCGGCGATCTGCGCGCCCAGATCTGGCTGGAACGCAACCGCAATGCCGCGATCCTGCTCGCCTCGAACCTGTTCGGCGTCGGCATCATCGTGGCCACCGCCATCTGGACCTCCGAGGGCAAGATCGCGCAGGCGCTGCTGGCCAGCGCGACCTACGGCGTGATCGGCCTGGCCGCGATGGCGCTGGCGTTCGTGCTGCTCGACGCGCTCACCCCCGGTGATTTCCGGGCCGTCGTCGCCGACCCGGAACCGCATCCCGCGGTGTGGGTCACGGCGTCGGCGCACGTCGCGGTCGCGCTGGTGGTGGCCGCGGGCCTCACCTGATGCCCGTGCACCGCCTGGCCAGGGCGGCGCTGCTGGCGACCGTGTTCGTCTGCGCCGCCTGCGGTCTGGTGTACGAGCTGTCGCTGGTGACCCTCGGCAGCTACCTGATCGGTGACACCGCGGCGCAGGCCTCGATCACGCTGAGCGTGATGGTGTGCGCGATGGGAGTCGGCGCGCTCGCCGCGAAACCGTTGCGGGCCCATGCCGCTGCCGCGTTCGTCGCGGTGGAGCTGGCGCTGGCCGTGATCGGCGGGCTGTCCGTGGCGGCGCTGTATGCTAGCTACGCCTGGCTCAACGTCTACACCGGCACGCTGGTGCTGGCCGCGGCGGTGATCGGGATGCTGATCGGCGCCGAGATCCCGCTGCTGATGGAGTTGCTCCAGCAGATCCGCAAGCAGGAGGCCAGTGGCGCGGTCGCCGATCTGTTCGCCGCCGACTATGTCGGTGCGCTGCTGGGTGGCCTGGCGTTCCCCTTCCTGCTGTTGCCGGTGTTCGGGCAGATCCGCGGCAGTTTGGTCGTCGGAGTGGTCAATGCCGTCGCCGGACTGGCGTTGGCGTTCTTCTTCTTTCGCGCCCAGATGACGCGCGCGGCCCGGCATGTTCTGGTCGCCGCCACCGTGGTGGTGGCGTGCGGGCTCACCGGCACCTACGTCTACGCCGACCGGTTCGAGGCGACCGCGCAGCAGGCGCTGTTCGCCCATCCGATCGTCTGGCAGACCCGCACCCCGTACCAGCAGATCGTGCTCACCGAATCGTTCTCCCCGTTCGGCACCACCGACACCCGGCTCTATCTGAACGGTGGGCTGCAGTTCTCCTCGGTCGACGAGTATCGGTATCACGAGGCGCTGGTGCACCCGGTGCTCGCCGGCGCGCGTCGCTCGGTGCTGGTCCTCGGCGGCGGCGACGGGCTGGCGCTGCGCGAAATCCTGCGCTACCCGGACGTCGGCCAGGTGACGCTGGTCGAACTCGACCCGGCGATGATCGAGCTCGCCCGCACCGACGAACGCCTGACCACGCTCAACCAGCACTCCTTCGACGACCCGCGGGTACAGGTCGTCACCGCCGACGCGTTCACCTGGTTGCGCGGCGCGCCAGGGCTTTTCGACGCGGTGATCGTCGACCTGCCCGACCCCGACCAGACCTCGGTCGCCAAGCTGTACTCGAAGGAGTTCTACGCGATGACGGCGAATGTGCTGGCGCCCGGAGCCCGTATGGTGGTGCAGTCCGGGTCACCGTTCTTCGCGCCACGCTCCTTCTGGACCATCGACGCCACCCTGCGGGCGGCCGGGCTGCGCACCACGCCGTACCACGTGGATGTCCCGAGCTTCGGCGACTGGGGGTTCATCCTCGCCGCGACCGGGGAGAGCCCGGCACCGGCGCTGCGCTCCCCCGGCCCGCTGCGTTCCCTCGACGATCGCACCCTCACCGCGGCCACCGTGTTCCCCCCGGACCGCCGCGCGGCCGATCCCAACGTGTCGACCCTCATGCACCCGGTGATCCAGGACCTGCAACGGCAAGAATGGCGTTGACGCTCAGGCTGATCCCACTCACCGGGTTCCGGCCTGCGCCGCGGGTGCCGCCCGCCGCGCACCGGGCGTGGTGACGATGCCGAAGGCGATCAGGCTGTCTGCGGTGTCGTGGATCGTGTCCTCGATCGGGCGCATCGTCCAGCCCAGTTCCCGCCGGGCCTTCTCGGCGCTGACGTGTTCGGTGCGGCCCAGGACAGGCACCGTCAGCCGGACGCCCTTGTCGAACACCGCGACCAGGCGGACCAGCCAGTTCGGCAGTACCCGGGTCGGAACCCGGAAGCCTTGCGGGTTGTAGTCACGCGCCAGCAGCCGGGCGAGGTCACCCATCCACAGCGGTTCGGCCGCGCAGATGTACCGATTGCCCGCCGCGGCAGGCACTTCCATCGCCAGCCGGTGCGCGACCGCCAGGTCGCGGACGTCGACCGGCGTCCAGCCGGTGCGCACCGAACCAGGCACGTCGCGGTTCAGCAGACGGCGCACCGGTTCGTGCGAGGTGCTGGTCGTCGCGTCGAGCAACGGACCAAGCACCATTCCCGGATTCACCGCGACGAGCTCCATGTCGCCGTCGAGTGATTCGACGAACTCCCAGGCGGCGCGCTCGGCGAGGGTCTTGCTCTTCTGATACGCCGGGACACGGTCGACGACCGACCAGTCGGCCTCGGTGCGCACTTCGTCCACGTCATGGCCGTAGGCGACGGCGGCCACCGACGAGGTGAGCACGACGCGCCGCACCCCGGCCGCCGCGGCGGCGCGCAGCACCCGCAGTGTGCCCTCGACTGCCGGCCCGATCAAGGCCTGCTCGTCGTCGGGAGGCGTGGACGGGAACGGCGAGGCGACGTGCAGCACCGCGTCGCAACCCGTCACCGCCTCGGCCCAGCCGGTGTCGTCATCGAGGGTGGCGGCGACGAACTCGAGGTCGCCGCCGAGGCGGCGGGCCAGCTCGGTCAGGTGGGCCCCCTGTGCGGGCGCGCCGCGGTCACGCACCGTGCCGCGGACCGCGGGACCC
>NZ_JBHXMY010000171.1:0-10721 GCF_042720195.1 Nocardia sp. NPDC058497
CTGCTTCTTTTGTTTATCCGAGCACCACCCTGGGGAACCGAAAACTCGCGCGACCCCCACGCGGCCCCGCCCGGAACCCCGGACGGGGCCGCAGTGCGCTCAGCGCCTCGACGTTTATCCCTTGTGGGACTTCACGGCCTCGGTCAGCTGCGGGGCGACGTTGAACTGGTCGCCCACGATGCCGTAGTCGGCGATCTCGAAAATGGGAGCCTCTTCGTCCTTGTTGACCGCGACGATGGTTTTCGAGGTCTGCATGCCGGCCCGGTGCTGGATGGCGCCGGAGATGCCCAGGGCGATGTAGAGCTGCGGGGAGACCGTCTTACCGGTCTGACCGACCTGGAACTGACCCGGGTAGTAGCCCGAGTCGACGGCGGCACGCGAGGCGCCGACGGCGGCACCGAGCGAGTCGGCCAGCGCCTCGACGACCGCGAAGTTGTCGGCGGAACCGACACCACGGCCACCGGAGACGACGATGCTCGCCTCGGTCAGCTCCGGACGGTCGCCGCCGACGATCGGCTCACGCGAGACGACCTTGACGACGCCCTCTTCCTGGGCCGGAACCTCGACGACGACCTGCTCGCCCGCGCCGGCCTGCGGGGCCGCCTCGATGGCGCCCGGACGGATCGAGATCACCGGCACATCGCCGGTGGCCTTGGCCTCGACGGTGAACGCGCCACCGAAGATGGAGTGCACGGCCGAGCCGTCGGCGTTGACGCCGATGACGTCGACGAGCAAGCCGGATCCGATGCGCGCGGCGAGGCGGCCCGACACCTCCTTGCCCTCGGCGGTGGCGGCGACCAGCACGGCGGCGGGCGAGGCGGACTCGACCAGACCGGCCAGCACGTCGACCTTCGGGGTGACCAGGAAGCCCTCGATGTCGTCGGACTCGGCGACATAGATCTTCTCGGCGCCCGCGGCGGCCAGCGCGGCGGCCAGCTTGTCGGCGGTACCGGCCGGGCCGGTCACGACGGCGGCGGGCTCGCCCAGGGTGCGGGCGGCGGTGAGCAGTTCGGTGCTGATCTTCTTCACGGCACCGTCGGCGTGCTCGATGAGCACAAGTACTTCAGCCATTGTTCTTTCTCCTTCGAAGTCTCGGACGGGGCCGGATCAGATGATCTTCTGACCGATGAGGTAGGTGGCGATCTGGTTGCCGCCCTCACCCTCGTCCGCGATCTTCTCGCCCGCGGTGCGGGCGGGCTTCGGGGTGGAGCCGGTGACCTGGGTGCCTGCGTTGGCGACGCCGACGGTCGACGGGTCGATGCCCAGATCGGCCAGGGTGAAGACCTGAACTTCCTTCTTCTTCGCGGCCATGATGCCCTTGAAGGACGGGAAGCGCGGCTCGTTGATCTTCTCGGTGACCGAGACGATCGCGGGCAGGGACGCCTCGAGCTTGAAGACGCCCTCGTCGGTCTCGCGCTCGCCGGTGATCTTGTCGCCGTCGACGGTCAGCTTGCGCAGGTGCGTCAGCTGCGGGATGCCCAGGTACTCGGCGATGATCGCCGGCACGGCGCCCGCGCGACCGTCGGTGGCTTCGTTGCCGGCGATGACCAGCTCGACGCCCTCGACCTGGCCCAGCGCGCCGGCCAGCACCCACGCGGTCTGCACGGCGTCGGAGCCGTGGATCGCCGGGTCGTTGATGTGGATGGCCTTGTCGGCACCCATGGACAGCGCCTTGCGGATGGCCTCGGTAGCGCGATCCGGACCGGCGGCCAGCACGGTGACCTCGCCGCCCTGGGCCTCCTTGATCAGCAGCGCTTCCTCGACGGCGCGCTCGTTGATCTCGTCGAGGACGGCGTCGGCGGCCTCGCGGTCGAGGGTGTAGTCACCATCGGTCAGCTTGCGCTCGGACCAGGTGTCAGGAACCTGCTTGATGAGTACGACGATGTTCGGCATCGGTCTTCGTCGACCTCCTTCTGGGTACACGTGTGTGGTGGCCGCACGAGCTGGGCCGTACGTCCGTGAGTAGCTCAGAGCGGAACACTACCCTACGCTAAGTTACTCGTGGGTAACCTACATGCACAAGGGGTTCCCATCCGGTCCCTGAATCCAGCAAGGACCGGCGGTACCAGTAACGTCGGACGAATGAGCGAGGCTGTGATCCCTGCCGCACCCGTGGCCGCCACACATGAACCACTGCCGTTGACCGGTGAGCGGACCGTGCCCGGCATCGCCGAGGAGAACTACTGGTTCCGTCGGCATGAGATCGCCTACGCCCGGCTGCTCGACCGTTGCACCGGCAAGACCGTGCTCGAGGCGGGTTCGGGCGAGGGCTATGGAGCCGACATGATCGCCGGCGTGGCCGCGCGTGTCGTCGGTGTCGACTACGACGAGGGCGCCGTCGCGCACGTGCGCGCGCGCTACCCGCGCGTCGAGATGATCCAGGGCAACCTCGCCGAGCTGCCGCTGGAGGACGAATCCGTCGATGTCGTCGTGAATTTCCAGGTCATCGAGCATCTGTGGGATCAGGCGCAGTTCCTGCGCGAGTGCCTGCGCGTGCTGCGCCCGGGCGGGCAGCTGCTGATCAGCACCCCGAACCGGATCACCTTCTCCCCCGGTCGCGACACCCCGCTCAACCCGTTCCACACCCGCGAACTCAACGCGGCCGAGCTCACCGAGCTGCTGGTCGAGGCCGGTTTCACGGTCACCGAGATGCTCGGCGTGCACCACGGCGCGAGCCTGAAAGCGCTGGACGCCAAGCACGGTGGGTCGTTCATCGACGCCCAGATCGAGCGCGCGCTGGCCGGTGAGCCGTGGCCCGCCGATCTCACCGCCGACGTCGCCGCCGTCACCATCGACGATTTCGATCTGCGCGCGGGCAATATCGACGCGAGCCTGGACCTGGTGGCGATCGCCGAAAAGGCAAGGCGTTGACCGATTCTCGCTCCGCCCGGCCCGGCTCCGTGCCGGGTCAGTTCACGCTCGTCCTGCACTCCCACCTGCCCTGGCTGGCCCATCACGGGCGCTGGCCGGTCGGCGAGGAATGGCTCTACCAGTCCTGGGCCGCGTCCTACCTGCCCGTGGTGCGGGTACTGAAAAATCTTGCGGCCGAAGGCCGTACGCGCCTGCTGAGCCTGGGCATCACCCCGGTGCTGGCCGCCCAGCTCGACGATCCGCACTGCCTGGCGGGCATGCACCACTGGCTGGGCAACTGGCAGTTGCGCGCCGACGAGGCGTCGATGTCGGGCAATGTGGCGCTGGGCCGCCACGAACATCGGCTCGCCGCAACGGCTTTGGCCGAATTCGAGCGCGACTGGCGGCACGGCAGCGCGCCGGTGTGGCGTTCGCTCATCGACGCCGACGCGATCGAGCTGCTCGGCGGTCCGCTGGCCCATCCGTTCCAGCCGCTGCTCGACGAGCGACTGCGCCAGTTCCAGCTCACCGAGGGCCTGGCCGACGCGCGACTGCGCTGGGGCACCACCCCCACCGGTATCTGGGCGCCCGAGTGCGGCTACACCCCCGGCATGGAGCGGAGCTACGACGCCGCGGGTGTGACGCATTTCATGGTCGACGGGCCCTCGCTGCGGGGCGATACCACCCTCGGCAGGCCCGTCCGCGACTCCGATGTGCTCGCGTTCGGGCGCGATCTCCAGGTGAGCTACCGGGTCTGGTCGCCGAAACAGGGCTACCCGGGGCAGAGCGCCTACCGCGATTTCCATCACTACGACCACGCGACGGGCCTCAAGCCGTCGCGGGTGACCGGCAAAACCGTCGCCGGTCCTGACAAGGCCCCTTACGATCCCGAACTCGCGGCGGGCGCCATCACCCGCGATGTCGCCGACTTCGTCGAGACGGTCCGCAGCAGGCTGATCGAGGAGTCCGAGCGGATCGGCCGACCGGCCCTCGTGGTGGCCGCCTTCGACACCGAACTGTTCGGTCACTGGTGGCACGAGGGCCCCGAATGGCTCGAGCAGGTGCTGCGCGCGCTGCCCGAAGCCGGCGTGAATGTCGGCACCCTCGCCGATGCCCGCGACAACGGGTATGTCGGCGAACCTGTGCAGCTCAACGACTCGTCGTGGGGTTCGGGCAAGGACTGGCGGGTGTGGGCGGGCGACCAGGTCGCCGACCTCGTCGAGCTCAATGCCGACGTCGTCCGGCTGGCGCTGGACACCCTCGACAAGGTCCGCCGCGACGGTTCGCTGCGTGATCCGGTCGCCGACCAGTTGCTGCGCGAGGCGATCCTGACGGTCTCCAGCGACTGGGCTTTCATGGTCAGCAAGGACTCCGCCGCCGGGTACGCCCGCGACCGGGCCCACGAGCACGCGCACGCGGTGCGCGAACTCGCCGAGGCCATCGGGGCTGGCCAGTTCGCCAAAGCGGCCCGTCTCGCGGCAGGATGGAACGCGGCCGACGGATTCTTCCCTGGTCTGGACGCGCGGCGGTTGCCGACCGCTGTCCCGTCGGCCGCCGCTGAAGGATTTTCATGAAGATTTTGATGGTGTCGTGGGAGTACCCGCCGGTCGTGGTCGGCGGGCTCGGCCGGCACGTCCATCACCTGGCTGTGGAGCTGGCCGCGGCCGGTCATGAGGTCGTGGTGCTGGCGCGCAGGCCGACGGGTACCGACTCGATCACCCACCCCACGCACTCCTACATCGCCGACGGCGTGCTCGTCGTCGCGGTGGCCGAGGACCCGCCGTGCTTCGACTTCGGCGAGGACATGCTCGCCTGGACGCTGGCGATGGGGCACGCGATGGTCCGCGCCGGTGTGGCGCTCGGCAAGCCCGGCGTCGGCGAGGGCTGGATGCCGGATGTGGTGCACGCGCACGACTGGCTCGTCGCGCATCCATCCATAGCGCTCGCGGAATATTACGACGTGCCGCTCGTGGCGACCATCCACGCCACCGAGGCTGGTCGGCACAGCGGCTGGGTGTCGGGGCGGGTCAACAAGCAGGTGCACTCGGTCGAGTGGTGGCTGACCAACGAGGCCGATCAGATCATCACCTGCTCGACCTCCATGCAGGACGAGGTGGAGCGGCTCTACGGGCCCGAACTCCCGCCGATCACGGTGATCCGCAACGGCATCGACGTCGGCGCGTGGACCTTCCGTCCGCGCGCACCGCGCTCCGGTCCGCCGAAGCTGCTGTATGTGGGCAGGCTCGAATACGAGAAGGGCGTGCAGGACGCGATCGCGGCGCTCCCCCGCATCCGCCGCGCGCACCCCGGAACCACCTTGACCGTGGCCGGTGTCGGCACCCAGTTCGACTGGCTGCGTGAACGCGCCCGCGTGCATCGCGTCGCGCGGGCCGTGAATTTCGTCGGCAGCCTCGGACACGAGGAACTGCTCGGCTGGCTGCACGGCGCGGACGCCATCGTGCTGCCGAGCCGGTACGAGCCGTTCGGCATCGTGGCGCTGGAAGCCGCCGCCGCCGGAGTTCCGCTGATCGCCTCCACCGCGGGCGGACTCGGCGAGGCCGTCATCGACGGCGTCACCGGCGCCTCCTTCGAACCGGCCGACGTGGACGGCATCGTCGACGCGGCCCGCGCCGTCCTCGACGACCCGGCGACCGCCCAGGACCGCGCCTACAACGCCCGCGAACGCCTCACCGCCGACTTCGCCTGGGACGTGGTCGCCGCGGAGACCGCCCAGGTCTACTCGGCCGCCAAACGCCGCGTGCGGACCTCGCTGGGCCGCCCCGACATCGTGGAACGGCCGCTGCCGGAGCGCGATCCGAAATAGTGGACGCTTCTCGACGCGCGACCGTTGGCAGGTCGCGCGCCGAGCTCGAATTCACCCACAACGCATGACGCCGAGGCGACCACCCGGCTCTACCGTCACCCCCGTGCCCCTGCAGCAGATCCCCCACCTGGCGTCCGGTGGTGGGCTTGTTCAGGCGGGGTGGATGCCGCCGCCGTGATAGCGGGTCGCGGCGTTCCAGAGGAAGAAGCTGTCGATGCCTGCGTCTCGGGTCGCGTCGATCTGGGCGCGCAACTCGGCGTCGCCGTAGGTCACGCCGAGGCTGAAGTCCTGGAGCCACGGGATCACTGTGGCGCCGGTGCCCGCCGTGCTCTTCTGGAAGTCCTGCAGCGAGCGGAAGATGATGTCGTAGGGCTGGGCGTTGGGGTTGGCGACGCCGTACTCACCGGAATTCCAATGCGACGGATAGAGCATGGGCGCGACGAAGTCGACGCTGCGGGCCATGAGCGGGATGTCCTGGGCGATCTCGTCCGGGCGGGTGGAGGCGATTCCGTAGACCGCGGCGCTCAGATGCGCTCCGGCGAGGTTCACCGGGTAGCGGCTCTGGGCGAGGAATTCCGCGACCGCGGCGCTGGGGGTCTCGGTGAGGCCGGCGAACTTCATACTGGACAGGCTGCCGTCCGGGCGGCGGACGTAGTCGTACATGATGCCGTCGAAGCCGAGCTGTGCGGCCTCCACCGCGAGGTCGATGTTGTATCGGCGCACGTCGGGATGGGCGACATTGGTGAAGGCGATCGGGCCGTAATGACTGGAATAGGGCTGCCCGGACGGATTCTGGACAACCCAGTCGGGTCGGCCGCTGTGCCAGGCCCAGGCCGCCACGGTCGGATCGCGGAACGCGACAATGCGGCCGACCACCTGCAGGCCGAGGTCGTGCAATTGCCGCAGGGCGGCGGGGGCATCGTAGATCGAAGCGACAGCACCGGATTCGCGGGCGAGGGGAACCTGGGAGTCGTAGCCGACGACGCCGTCCTCGTCCTTGATGTCGAGCTGCACGGTATCGATGCGGCCTTCGCGAGCGAGATCGAGCACGGCTTCGCGCAGTCCCTCGTGCGACCAGGCGTGCGCGGTGACGTGCACGGCCCGCATCCGCGGCAGCGTGCGCGCCGTGACGACGGTGCTGCTGCTCTGATTGCCCGCGGCGTCCGCCGCCACGACCTCGACGGCGGGAGCCCACGGCACCGAGATCTCGAAGGCCCCGTCCGGAGCGGGCGTCACCGATTCCTCGCCGATGGACACGCGCACGGCGTCGATGGCATTGCCGCGCAGCACGACCGGCGCGCGATAGGAGCGCACCGGATCGGGTGGTGTCACCTGCAGGGTCGGCGCGACGGTGTCCGCGGCCGCAAGTCCCGCGGATCTGCTCAACGCGAATCCGGCCAACAGCGCGACTACCACCAACGCGAGGACAGCAACTGCGGCGATCATCGCCAATCGCCGCCGATCAACCGACTGGATCCGCAATCCCAACGCCCACACCACCTTCCGCTACCGTTGTCAGACCCACTATTTCGCAGGTCCGATGCGAACTGCCGGGGTATCGAAAGAACACGGGAAAAGCTTTGCCGCCGCGTTACATTATCGCGATGGGAGGCAGATCCAACCCGGTATTCCACCGCGTGTCCACGCTTTTGCTGGCCGCGGCGCTCACCGCCTGCACGGCAGAGGGCGCACCGGCTCCAGCCGATCAACCGGCCGGGCCCGCGACGACAGCGGAATCGCCGCCGCCGAATCCGGCCGAGATCGCCGCCAACGAGCTGGGAGTCGTCCCGGTCCTGATGTATCACCAGATCGCGGCGAACCCGGCCGGCGAATACGACCAGACCCCGGCGGAGTTCCGGGACGAACTGGAACGTCTCTACCGCGAGGGCTACCGCCCGGTGACCGCCGCGCAATACATCTCCGGCGACCTCGACCTGCCCGCGGGCACCCATCCGGTCGTGCTGACCTTCGACGACTCGACCGATAGCCAACTCGCCTTCACCGACACCGGGGCCGTTGCCCCGGACAGCGCCGCGGGCATCCTCGCCGAGTTCGGCTCCCGCTACCCCGACTTCCGGCCGGTCGCCACGTTCTACGTCAACAACGAGCCCTTCGGCGGCGACCCGCGCGCCCTGCCCTGGCTGGTCGCCCACGGCCACGAAATCGGCGCGCATACGGCGAGTCACGCCCACTTGGCGAGCCTGGACACCGACGGCGTACAGCGCGAACTGGTGCAGAACGTGCGCGCGGTGACCGCGGCCGCGCCAGGCGTCACTGTGCGCACCATGGCGCTACCGCTCGGCATCCATCCCCGCGATCAGGCGCTGGCGACCGCGGGCAGCTGGGACGGCACCCCCTACCGCTTCGACGCCGTGATGCTGGTGGGCTCGAACCCCGCCCCCGCGCCGTACGGCGCGGTCGACCCCGGCGGCGTGCCGCGCATCCGATCGGGCCGGGGTGCCGTCCCGTTCGATTCGGCCTACTGGCTGGACTGGCTGGCCGCCAACCCGGAACAGCGCTACACCGCCGACGGCGACCCGGCGCGCATCTCCTTCCCCCGGCATCTCACGGCGGATCTCGGTGCGCGCTGGTCGGACCGGACCAACCCGTACTGATGCCAGGTCAGGCGTCGGGTGTGAAGGTGAAGATCTCGCCGGCGCGGGTGGCCACGACGACCTCGCCCTTCGGTCCGACGGAGGTGCCGGTGGTGGTGCCGGTGGCGGCGGGCAGGACATCGGAGTCGACGGTGTTGCCGGTGGTGGTGTCGAAGGTGATCAGGCTCAGGCCCGCGCCGATGGCGGCGACGGTGTAGCCGATGCCGCCCGCGGTCTGGGCGGGGGTGCCGCGCAGGGCGAGGTCTTTGCGTTCCCACGCGAGCTCGGCGCGGTCACCGCGGTCGTGCAGGGCCATCAGGTAGCCGTCGTCGCCCGCGGGGATGATCAGGTCGTCGACCAGGGAGATGCCGCGGCTGGGGATCCAGCCGAGGGCCTGGGTCCAGCGGGTGCTGCCGTCCTCGGTGTTCACGGCGATCAGGCGGCCGCTGTTGTCGCCGACGTAGACGGTGGCGCCGTCGCCGGACAGCGTCGGGCTGGTGGCGCTGCCGCCGGTCAGCATGTCGGCGCTCCACTCCTGGGCGACCTTGCCGTCGGCGTAGCGCATCGCGCGCAGCGAGGCGGCGGACTTGCCGGGCTCCCACACGGTGACGAAGAACCGGCCCGATTCGGGGTCGACGGCGGTGGTGTTGGCGACCGCGCAGCGCGGGCCGCCGATCCGGCAGTCGTCGAGACCGTCACCGGAGGCCGGGCGGGTCAGGCCTGGCAGTTTCAGGAAGTCGGGCTCGCCCAGCAGCTGCAGCGTCGGCACCTCGCGACCGCCGGTCTGACGGCTCAGGACGTCGACCTGACCGGACTGGGTCACCGTCAGCACTTTGCCGTCGCCCGTGAACTGGATCGCCACCGGCACGCCCGCCACCGGCGTCCGCCAGCGCGGCTGGCCGAGGTAGTTGAAGGAGTTCACCGCGCCGTCGTCGCCGACGTAGACGTTGCTGACGCTGTCGACCACGGTCGGCGCCTCGATCGTCGACGGGCCGAGCGGGTTGCAGAAGCGCTTGCGTCCGGTGCGCATCTGGAAGGAGAAGATCGCGCAGTTGCCGGTGCTCGTCGTCACGAACATCTGGCCCTCGGAACCGATCGTCAACGGCTGGGCGATCGGGCCGCCCACCGGACGCGACCAGCTCAGCGACATCGACTCCGCGCCGGTCACCGGGCTCGCACCGCCGTTGCGGCCGTCGTGATGGGCTGCGGGCCAACCCTTTCCGCTGCCGACCGTGATGTCGTCCACGTCGGTGCCGCAGCCTGCCAACGCCACCACACCGGCGGCAGCGAGCGAGGCCGCGACGCGAGTCCGAGTTCGCACCTGCTGATCTCCCTGTTGTATCGAGCCGATGATCGGGGGTATCGCACGGTATACGTGCGCTCCGAAAGTACTCTGTGTAATCGATGACCGAATCCCCGGGGCTGGCCCGGTGCGATCACGACGGGAGAGTAGTTCGTGACGAGCATGTGGGGCGCGCCGTTGAGCGCGCGCTGGCGTGGTTCACGCCGCCGCGATCCGCAGCAGGCGCGTTTTCTGACCAGGGACTCGCTGCGCTGGGTGCTCGCCAACCGCGCCTACACCCCCTGGTACCTGGTGCGGTACTACCGGCTGGCCAAGTTCCGGCTGGCCAACCCGCACATCGTGCTGCGTGGCATGGTGTTCCTCGGCCGCAATGTGGAGATCCACGCGACCCCGGAATTCGCCCGCATGGAGATCGGCCGCTGGGTGCACATCGGTGACGGCAACGCCATCCGCTGCCACGAGGGCTCGCTGCGCATCGGCGACAAGGTGGTCTTCGGCAAGGACAATGTCGTCAACACCTACCTCGACATCGAGATCGGCGAATCCACGCTGGTCGCCGACTGGTGCTACATCTGCGACTTCGACCACAAGATGGACGACATCACCCTGCCCATCAAGGACCAGGGCATCGTGAAGAGCCCGGTCCGGATCGGCCCCGACACCTGGATCGCCGCCAAGGTGACCGTGCTGCGCGATACCCGCGTCGGGCGTGGGTGCGTGCTGGGTGCGCACGCGGTGGTGCGCGGGGACATCCCCGACTACAGCATCGCCGTCGGCGCGCCGGCCAAGGTCGTCAAGAACCGCAAGGTCGCCTGGGACGCCACCGCCGAGGAGCGGGCCGCCTACATGGCCGCGCTGGCCGATATCGAGCGGAAGAAGAACGCCGCGGCGCAGGCGTAATCGCCTCGCGGCCGCGCGGTCGAGGGGTGGAGGGGTTTCAACCCCGGGGATGATGGTTTTCCGCTTGTGCTGCGAGAACAATTATCGGTGTCGATCTTGCGGGATCCTCCGTTCGCGTGGGTTTCCCGTATTCCCCACCGAAGGAACCATCATGACCAAGAATAGAATTCGCGCAGCCGCAGCAGCTGTGGCGCTCACACCGATGATTGCCCTCGGGTCGGCTATTGCTACTGCGGCCCCCGCCGAATCC
>NZ_JBHXMY010000172.1:0-5339 GCF_042720195.1 Nocardia sp. NPDC058497
CTCGGAGTGGTGAATAAGAGACATTATGAGAGCTGTGTAAAGGCGGCCGGCGCCGATACCCTTGTCGGGTAGCGCCGCCGTCGTGCGGGGGTGTTGTTCAGTGGTGGTGTGCGTGCTGCGGTGCGGCGACGCCTGCGGTCAGGGTGAACGCGGCGGTGCGGACGACGTCGCCGTGCTGGAAGTCGAGGAACAGCCGGTAGGTGCCCGGACCGGGAACCGCGGTGTGGAAGGTGATCTCCGGTCCCGCCGGGGTGATCCCGTCGCCCGGTTCGCCATTGGGGTGCACGTGCACGTAGGCGAGATCGCCTGCCCGCAGGATCACGAGGTGGCCGAACGCCGCCAGGTAGGGCTGCAGATCCGTCACCGGCACACCGTCTTTGCGCACGGTCAGCGTCAGCAGATCGCCCTCGGCGCGCAACTCGCCGTCGACGGTCACCTCGTACCCGTCGACCTCCGCCGCCCGTCCGACCGCCGGAACCGGCTGTGGCGCATAGTGACCCGCGAGGGCGAGATCGGCGCCGAGGGTGATCGTCCGGCCGAGCGCGCGCGGCGCGATGTCGGTGAACACGCGGTAGGCGCCCGCCTCCGGAAGGTCGAGGCGGATCACCCAGGTGCCGTCGGCCTCGCGGACCGGATGCACGTGCCAGAACCCGGTCAGTTCCCGCCGGGCGACGATCAGATGCAGCTCGCGATCGTGAATCGGATCGAACTCGGTGACAGCGGTTCCGTCGGGGCCGAGGATCCGGAACCGGAAATCGATACCGCCCGGCTCGGCGATCGTGGTCTCCAGATCGAGCGTGTACCCGTCCTGGGTGACCAGGAGACCGCCCGGCGCGCCCGCGGCGTGGCCCGCGTGGGCGTCACCGTGACCTGCGTGTTCGTCGGTGGGCGCGGCGTGAGTGCCGCCGTGGCCTGCATGGGCGGCGTGCTCACCGTTGGTGGCGGCCTGCTCGGGTGCCGCGTGCTTGCCGTGATGCTGGTGCGCCGCATGGTCGTTGGTATCGATTCCGTGACCGGCGTGGTTGTCCTGGTGTCCGGCGTGCGCGGGCTGGGTCGCGGTGTCAGCGTGACCGGCGTGGGTGTGGTGTCCGGCGTGGGCGTTGGTGGTCATCGTTGTCGCCTCTCTGAGTTCGCTGTGCGTTGCTACGAACATATACCCCTAGGGGGTATGCAGGGAAGGGGGGTGGCTCCGTGATCTGGATCACGGACGGGTGGTCGGCTGGACGTGGTCCGTCAGCGCTGGGCGTTCCAGAAGCCGATGGCCATCGCTCCCCACCAGCCGACTTGGGAGATCGCGCCCGAGGTGGCGCCCCATGCCGGCAATCGGGGTGGCAGTGGTGCTGCCGAGTGGTCGGCCAGGCGCCTGCTCGAGACCGTGGTCTGTAATCCGTTGACGGTGAGCAGCGCGGTCAACACCATCTTGGTCTGCGTCAATGGGGAATCGAGGTTCGGTTCCAGTACGCAGCCGCTGGCCACCAGCGCCGCGAGGCCGAGCCGGATCGGCACGTGCATCCGGGAGACTCCGGCCATCGCCTCGGCGAGGGTGCTGCGCCCGAGCGGCCAGATAGTCGGCGATCAGGACGCCGCCGAATCCGAGCGTCAGTCCGGCGAGTGAACGAACAATCCCGCGGTGTGCAGTGCCGGGTCCGGGTTCACATGGGTGGCGATCCACAGTGCCGCGCCGAGGAGTCCCGTCGATGCCAGTGCGGCGGCGGTGACGAGCCACCAGGAGTCGAGCAGGCCGATCGGCCGGGACGGTTCCGGGGCGGGCCAGCGACTGCCGCGCGGCATCGGGGCCGGGGCGTGTGGCGTGCCCCAGACCGTCGGTGTCGTCACGATATTCGGTCGAATGACCAGCAAATCCTCGGGCATGGATGCCTCCACCTGGGTCCCAACAAAATGTTAGGAGAGGCTAAACTAGATTTTCGGTTCGGGTAAAAGGCGTTCCCGGTCGCACATCGGCCGCGAGAGATTGGTGAGGGATGACGGTCGGATGGGGAGTGTCCATCGGTGCGCGGAACACCGTCTGCGCCGCAGTCGGTGGTGGCGCCGATCCGGTGATCAGCAGCGGTCGGACCACGGCGGCGACCGACTCCGGCGCGAACCCGCGGATTCTCGGCTTCGGTGACCTGACCCTCGCGTCCGAGCTGTCCTTCGCGCCGGCCTCCGAGGCCGCCGACCTTGTCGCCTGGGTTCTCGGTGACGCGATGGCCGCCGCGGGCGCTGTCGCCGAGCACACTGTGCTCGCGCACCCGGCGGTCTACACCGAGCAGCACGTCACCGCGCTGCGGCGATCGCTCGTGCGGGCACAATTGGGCGAGGTCGAGCTGGTGGCGGAGCCGATCGCGGCAGCGGTGGCCCTCGACCCGATCGAACAGCCGGCGGAACCGAACGAGAATTCCGGCGAGGCCACGGATTCGATGCTGGTGTACGACCTCGGTGCGACCTCCCTCGACCTCACCGTGGTCGTGCGCGACCGGCAGGGGCATCGGATCGCCGGTCGGCCGATTCGGTCCTATGCCTTCGGTGGCCGGTCCACCGCCGCGGCAGTGGCAGCCATGGAGCACGATCTGGCGCCCACGGACGAACCGGCCGCCGGCTCGCCGGATCCCGTCCGGACTGCCGCGGTTCGCGCGCAGCTCGTGCGGGATTCGCTGCCGCTGGTGCACGAATGCCTGCGCACCGCAGGACTTTCCCCCGAACACCTCGGTGCGATCCTCCTCGCCGGTGGCGCGGCGGCACCGGTCGAGGTGGCGCACACACTCGCCGACGTGCTGTGCTGCCCGGTCGTTCGTGGTTCTGTGACCGCCGAGTCCGTCGCCCGCGGTGCCGCGCTGCTCGGAGCCGGGCGGTCGGCCACCGACACCGTGCTGGTACCGGTCCGGCGTCCGATGTCGCGTACCGCGCTCGCCGGCGCCGCACTCGCTGTGCCGCTGCTCATTCCGGCCGTGCTCGGCCTGCTACGTGCCGACGACGACAGGCCCGGCGTCGTGGCGGCGGCGCCCGGTCGCAGTCTGCCTGACCGGCCAGTCGACGGGCGGGCAGGGGAACCGGCGTTGTTGCCGGGCGCGGTCGCGACCCCGCCGCGGCAGCTTCCGGTCGTCCCGGTGATGTGGTGGAACCCCCGCGCGGCTGTCGTTGTGCCGGAGTTGCTTCGAACGCAGGAGGCTCCCCCGGTTCCGGCGAACCTGCCCGCCATGGGTCCGTCCAGGAGGGCTCCCGCGGTCGAAGCCGCCGAGCCCGTCCAGGAAGGCTCATCGAGCGCGCCGATGCCCAACCCACAGTGGGTGTCGGATTCGGCCCCGCCCGGTGACCGCGAGCAGCCGACAGAGACACCGCCGTCGCCGTCGCTGGTGATCGAGATGCCGGCGCCCGTGCTACCCGATTCCCCCGTATCGCCCGCCGTTCCAGGCCTTCCGGTCGACCACACTCCGGGATCGATCCCCGGCTCGCCGTCGACGACAGAAACCGTCACGTCCGCAATGGAATCGGCTACCGATACCGTCGCGTCGAGCACGGAGTCGTCCGCAGACGTCGTCGCGGATGCCGGGTCGACGGCCGGCGCCGCCGCCGAGACGACCTCCGAGGCGAACTCGGCCGGAGCGCCGGTGTCTCAGGCGGACAGTTCCCATTCGGCGCCGAGCGCGGTGTCGTAGCGATCCCACACGACCTCGGCGAGCGCCGGGTGGGCGCCGAGCGCCGGGGTATGGACGAGTCCCGGTGCGGTGGTACGCAATCGGTCGGTCAGTAGACCCGGCGCCAGGAACCACGGCGCGACGACGATGTGCTCCACACCGCGGTCGCGCAGCCGTTCGGTCGCGGCCAGTACGGTGGGTTCGCTTGTCGCGAAGCATATTTCGGTGAGCAACCCGGTGCGCCGGGCAACCGCGACAGCGACCTCGGCGGTGCGCTCGTTGGCGCCGGTGCGCGAGGAACCGACCGCGGCGACGGCGATACCTATGCGGCCACCGGGGCAGCCCGTGGTCGCTGCGGTGATCCGATCGCACAGGGCGGTGATCAGTCGTGGATCGGGGCCGAGCACATCGGCCTGCACCAGGTCGAGCAGCGGATGCCTGCGCCGGGCGGCATCGAGCAGGCCGGGCAGATCGACACGGGCGTGGAACGCGCTGCCCAACAGCAGCGGTACCACGATGGCATGCGAACAGCCGTGCGTCGCGACAGCATCGACCACCTGGTCGACGGACGGCGCGTTCAGATCGAGAAAAGCCAGGCGCACGAGAAGATCCGGTCGTGCGGCGGCGACCCGATCGCGCACGGCCGCCGCGTTCGCCGCGGAACGCGGATCACGGCTACCGTGCGCGACCAGGATCAGCGCGGGCTCGCCCCCGCCGCGCGGCGCCACAGCGGGGCCGCGCAGCGGGGCGAGCGTGCGATGCATCAGACCGCGGTACCGACCTCGACGGAGGTCAGCACATCGCCGACCAGGCCCGCGGCGAGGGTGTTGCCGCCGGCGGGGTCGATCAGCAGGAACGACCCGGTGTGCCGGTTGGTGCGGTAATCGTCGGCCGGGATCGGCTCGGCCAGCCGCAGCGAGACCCGGCCGATATCGTTGAGTTCCAACGACTCCGGGCTCTCCTGCGCGGTCAGGGTCTGCTCGTCGAAGCGCTCGACGAGCGCGCCGACGATGGCCTGGGTGGTCTTGGCGCCGTGCTTGAGCAGCAGCCGCGCGCCGGGGCGCAGTGCCTTGTCGCCGAGCCAGCACACGGTCGCGTCGAAGGTGTCGATCGGCTCCGGCGCGTCGGCGGGGGAGGCGATGATGTCGCCGCGCGAGATGTCGACCTCGTCGGCGAGCAGCAGCGTGACACTGCGACCCACCTGCGCGACCGCCAGCTCACCGTCGGGGGTGTCGACGCGCTCGACGGTGGTGCGCTTGCCCGAGGGCAGCACCACGATCTCGTCGCCGGGGGAGACCGAACCGGCCGCGATCTGACCCGCGTAGCCGCGGTAGTCGGGGTACTCGGCGGTGCGCGGACGGATCACGTACTGCACCGGGAAACGCAGGCCCAGCGCGTGCGTTCCGGTCGAATCCGCGTCCACCGGAACCGATTCCAGGTGCTCGATGAGCGAGGGACCGTCGTAGTACGGGGTGTTCTCGGACCGGCTGGCGATGTTGTCACCGTGCAGCGCGGACACCGGGATCTCGAGGACATCCGCGTCGGCCCAGCCCAGCTTCGAGGTGAGCGTGTTGAACTCGGACGAGATCGCGGCGAACACCTCGGCCGGGTTGTCGACCAGGTCGATCTTGTTCACGGCCAGCACCAGCTTCGGCACGCCGAGCAGCGCCACCACGGCGGCGTGCCGCCCGGGCTGCGCGATGA